>JAEERM010000082.1 GCA_016285835.1 Fibrobacter sp. | reverse complement strand
AGAATGCCGGCAAGTTCCAGGGCCTCAAGGGCCAGGCCGCCCGCGACGCCGTGGTGGCTGGTCTCGAGGAACTCGGACTCCTCATCAAGGTGGAAGACCACGAGATGCAGGTGGGCCACTCCGACCGTTCCAAGACCGTGATCGAGCCGTACCTCAGCGACCAGTGGTTCGTGAAGATGGACGTGCTCGCCGAAAACGCGATGAACGCCGTGAAGTCGGGCGAAATCAAGATTATCCCCGAACGTTACGCCAACAAGTATCTCGACTGGCTCGCCGAAAAGCGCGACTGGTGCATCAGCCGTCAGCTCTGGTGGGGCCACCGCATTCCTATCTGGCACACCGACGCTAGCGAAGACGAATTGAAGGCCGCATTTGCCGGCCGCGACGACATCTTCTTCTACAAGGCCGAAAACGGCGGCTACCTCGTGTGCAGCCAGGAAGAAGACCTCAAGGAAGACGCAGTTCCGGGCCGCGAGCTCAAGCAGGAAGAAGACGTGCTCGACACGTGGTTCTCCAGTGGCTTGTGGCCGCACTCCACGATGGGCTGGCCGGAAAACACCGACACGCTCAAGCGCTACTACCCCACCAGCGTGCTCGTGACTAGCCGCGACATCATTACGCTGTGGGTCGCCCGCATGGTGCTCTTTAGCCAGGAAAACATGGGCACGGTCCCGTTCCACACGGTGTACATCCACCCGAAGATTCTGGACGGCAATGGCCAGACCATGAGCAAGTCCAAGGGCAACGGCGTGGACCCGATGGATATCGAAGAGAAGTACGGGACCGACGCTCTGCGCTTCGTGATGGCAAGCCTTTGCACCGACAACCAGGACGTGCGCCTGCCGGTGAAGAAGGAAAAGCAGCCGGATGGCCGCGAAATCAACACCAGCGAAAAGTTCGAAATCGGCCGTAACTTCAGCAACAAGCTGTGGAACGCCTGCCGCTTCCTTTACCCGCAGCTCGAACAGGCCGGCGCTTTGGCCGCCGAACTCCCGATGGACAAGAGCTTGTTCGCACTCGAAGACAAGTGGATTCTCTCCCGCCTGCAGACGACCATCAAGGACGCCACCCGCATGCTCGAAGAATACCACTTCGCCGAACTCGCCGGGTTCCTGTACCGCTTCGTGTGGGACGACGTGTGCTCCAGCTACTTGGAAATCAAGAAGGCCGTTATCAACAGCGAAACGCTCACCGCCGAAAAGAAGAATGCCATGGCCATCCTCAGCTACGTGCTGAAGAACGTGCTTGACTTGCTCCACCCGGTGATGCCGTTCATTACCGAAGAACTGAACAGCATCCTGTTCCAGGGCAGCGAAATGGTCATCAGCCGCGCATGGCCCAAGGCCGACGAATCGCTCATCGACGCGAAGATCGAAGCCGCATTCGACCAGGCATTCGCCGTGGTGGAAAGCGTGCGTGGCGTGCGTGGCCGCTACAACGTGAGCCCCGCTACCAAGCTCAGCGCCGTGGTGAGCGTCGATGACGCCGCAACGGAAGCCAGCGTAAAGGACTGCATGGCAATCATCACCGAGCTTTCGGGTCTTTCTGACCTGAGTGTCGCCGTGAAGGCCGCCAAGCCGAAGTTCAGCGCCAGCGCCGTGGTGCCCGGTGGCGAACTCTACATTCCGCTGGAAGGTATCCTCGACCCGGCTGCAGAAATCGCCCGCCTCGAAAAGGAAATCGAGAAGGCCAAGGCATTCGCCGCTTCGATTGAACGCAAGCTCGCGAACGAGAAATTCGTCAGCGGCGCTCCCGAAGCCGTCGTGAACGCCGAACGCACCAAGCTCGCCACGCAGCAAGATATCATTGCTAAGAATGAGGCCGCTCTTAAGGAGCTGAAGTAAGCAATCTCCAAACAATTTAAAAGAGGTGTTCCTAGCGGAGCACCTCTTTTTTTATTAATCTAAATACCCATCTTCCCAATCACTTTGGTAGTCTTCACATTCTTTCTCGAAATCTTCTTTAGTTGAATCAAGATTTTTCTTACGTACTCCAGTCCTTTCATAATGAATATACGCGACGCCATTTCCACATTCAAAATCCGTTATATACTCTTTTCCCTGAATATCTTTTTTCATCTCCCGGCACATCATCGATTCTTCTTTTGAGTTCAAACTATAATAGGATTCCTCATAGTACCCCTTTTCAGTTCCATTTTTATCAATACTGCTTTTCTCAATTTTCCCCATACGATTCGGAATATTCAATTTGAACTGAACCCATATCGTCCCATCAGAATCCGTCCCATCCGTGACTTCACAATAAAACTTAGGATCTCCTCCATCGGGGAAACTACCAGAAACACCGGAAGAATCATCATCACCGCAAGCTGTTAAGGTTATCGCCAGCCCGAAAAGTACGGAGAAATAGAATTTGTTTAGCATATAGGCTCCTTTTTTATTATAAAATAACATTATCTATCTAAAACATTCAAAAAAATTTATTTACATCTCATTCTTACAAAATAATTCTAAGAACTTCATCGGTTCATCTTTAGCTTGTTCTTGTTTTTGGCAAAAAAACAAAAAAGACTGCATCGCTGCAGTCCTTTGAATGTTTTGACACGCTAGTTAGAGATTGCTTCGGGGCTATTCGCCCCCCGCAATGACGCGCTGAGACGGCGCTTCGGCAAGCTCAGCGACCTTCAGGGACCTTAGATCTCTTCAATGCTCGCGTGGTATTCCTGCAAAGACTTCACCGCACCATGTCCGTTCCTTGCAGCGGCGATGCCCTTCACGGTGTTGTACGCACCGGCGAGCGTGGTGATGTAAGGCACCTTGTACTTGATGGCGGCCTTGCGGATAGCGCTTTCGTCCTTGATGGCGTCGCGCTTTGCCCACGGCGTGTTGATGATGAGGTTCACCTGCTTGTTCAGGATGATGTCGAGGACGTTCGGACGGCCTTCGGCAATCTTGTTCACCACTTCACACTTGACACCGGCGGCTTCGTAGAACTTGGCGGTACCTTCGGTAGCGTAAATCTTGAAGCCGAGCTTCTGGAATTCCTTACCGATTTCAATCGCCTGTTCGGAGAGGTTCACCTTGTCAGAAAGGCTGATGAGCACAGCGCCTTCGGACGGGAGGAAGGAACCTGCGGCTTCCTGGCTCTTGTAGTAAGCGAGGGCGTAGTCGTCGGAGAGGCCGAGCACTTCACCAGTGGAGCGCATTTCGGGGCCGAGAACCGGGTCCACCTTCGGGAACTTATCGAACGGGAACACAGCTTCCTTGGCACCATGGTGGTTGAACTTCTTGTCCTTGAGCTTGAGGTCTTCGAGCTTGGCACCGAGCATCAGGCGGGTGGCGAGGCGAGC
Organism: Fibrobacter sp.; assembly: GCA_016285835.1. Classification (GTDB taxonomy): domain Bacteria; phylum Fibrobacterota; class Fibrobacteria; order Fibrobacterales; family Fibrobacteraceae; genus Fibrobacter. The sequence continues at coordinate 12,925 of JAEERM010000082.1, read as the reverse complement.
CATCTGCGTGTTACAAACCTTGGAGACCAGAGGCACCGTGCGGGAGGCGCGCGGGTTGGCTTCGAGGACGAACACCTTGCCGTCTTCGATAGCGTACTGCATGTTCATGAGGCCGCAAACGTGGAGGGCTTCGGCAATCTTGCGGGTGTAATCCTTGATGGTTGCCAAGTTTTCCTTCGTGATGGTCACCGGCGGGATAATGCAAGCGGAGTCACCGGAGTGGACACCGGCAAGTTCGACGTGTTCCATCACGGACGGGATGTAAACGTGTTCGCCGTCAGAGAGGGCGTCGGCTTCGCATTCCAAAGCGTTGTGGAGGAAACGGTCGATGAGGAGCGGGCGATCCGGGGTCACGCCGACAGCCTTGGCCACGTATTCGCGGAGCATGGCTTCGTCGTAGATGACTTCCATGCCGCGGCCGCCAAGCACGAAGCTCGGGCGGATCATCACCGGGTAGCCGCCAATCTGCTTGACGCAAGCGAGGGCCTCGTCGATGTTCGTGGCCATGCCGCTTTCCGGCATCGGGATGCCGAGCTGGTCCATCATCTTGCGGAACAAGTCGCGGTCTTCGGCGATATCGATGGAGTCGATGCTCGTACCGAGAATCTTGACGCCTTCGTCGCTCAAAGCGCGGGCAATGTTCAGCGGAGTCTGGCCACCGAACTGCACAATCACGCCAGCCGGCTTTTCCTTGTGATAAATCTGGAGAACGTCTTCGAGGCTGACCGGTTCGAAGTACAGCTTGTCGGAAGTATCGTAGTCGGTAGAAACCGTTTCGGGGTTGCAGTTCACCATGATGGTTTCGTAACCCATTTCGCGGAGGGCCATTGCAGCGTGGCAGCAGCAGTAGTCGAATTCGATACCCTGACCAATTCTGTTCGGGCCACCGCCGAGAATCATGATCTTCTTGGCGTTATCCGTAGCGGTCGATTCGTCCTTGCAGTTATAGGTGCTGTAGTAGTAGTACTGGTTTTCGACACCGCTCACCGGCACGGCGCACCAGCCTTCGACCACGCCGAGTTCTGTACGCTTCTTGCGCACGTCCTTTTCGCGGATGCCGAGGATCTTGGCGATGTACTTGTCGCTGAAGCCGTCCTTCTTGGCCTTGATGAGAAGTTCGTCAGCCGGGAGGCGGCCCGGAGTCTTGAGCATTTCTTCTTCGAGCTGAACGAGTTCGCGCATCTGCTGCACGAAGTAGGCCTTTTCATAGGTGGCGGCAAAGATTTCTTCGTCGGTAGCACCCTTACGAAGAGCTTCGTACATCTGGAAGTGACGTTCAGAAGAAGCGGTCTTCATCATTTCAAGGAGTTCTTCCTTGCTCTTCTTGTTGAAGTCCTTGGCAAAGCCGAGGCCCGCACGGCCGTTTTCGAGGCCGCGGATAGCCTTCTGGAGGGTTTCCTTGTAGGTCTTGCCGATAGCCATGACTTCGCCCACGGCCTTCATCTGGGTGCCGAGGCAGTCATCGACGCCGCGGAACTTTTCGAATGCCCAGCGAGCAAACTTGAGCACCACGTAGTCACCGCTCGGGGTGTACTTTTCGAGGCTTCCATCGCGCCAGTACGGAATCTGATCGAGGGTAAGGCCGGCAGCGAGCTTTGCAGAAACGAGAGCGATCGGGAAGCCGGTAGCCTTAGATGCAAGAGCGGAGGAGCGAGAGGTACGCGGGTTGATTTCGATAATCACCACGCGGCCCGTCTTCGGGTCGTGAGCGAACTGGACGTTGGTACCGCCAATCACGCCGATGGATTCCACAATCTTGAAGGCATCGCGCTTGAGGCGTTCTTCGAGGGCCTTATCGATGGTGAGGAACGGGGCTGCGCAGAAGGAGTCACCGGTATGCACGCCCACCGGGTCGATGTTTTCGATGAAGCAGATGGCAATCATCTGGTTCTTGGAGTCGCGGACCACTTCGACTTCGAGTTCTTCCCAACCGAGGATGGATTCTTCGATGAGGCACTGGTGCGTCATGGAGAGTTCAAGACCGTTGGAGCAAATGGTGCGGAGTTCTTCCACGTTGTAGCAGAAACCGCCACCTGCACCACCCATGGTGTATGCCGGGCGAACGACGACCGGGTAACCGATTTCGGCCACGATCTTTTCGGCTTCTTCCACAGAGTGGCAAATGCCGGAGCGCGGAGTCTCGATGCCGAGCTTCTGCATGGTTTCCTTGAAGACTTCACGGTCTTCGCCGCGTTCGATAGCGTCGAGGTTCACACCGATGACCTTCACGCCGTACTTGTCGAGCACGCCGGCCTTGTTGAGGGCGCAAGCGAGGTTCAAGCCGGTCTGGCCGCCCAAGTTCGGGAGAAGGGCCTGCGGGCGTTCCTTTTCGATAATCTGGGTGAGGCGGGCGACGTTCAGCGGTTCGATGTAGGTGGCATCGGCCATGACCGGGTCGGTCATGATGGTAGCCGGGTTGGAGTTCACGAGCACGATCTTGTAACCCTGTTCGCGCAGGGCCTTACAAGCCTGGGTGCCGGAATAGTCGAATTCGCAAGCCTGACCGATCACGATCGGGCCGGAACCAATGATAAGGACTTTGTCGATGCCTTCAATCTTCATTTTAGTATTCTCCGTTTATTCTTTAATTATTAAACTCGGGTAAAAAAAATGCTGAACTAAAAAGTCCAGCAAAATCAGAAAAAATAGAACCCTTGAAAAAACCGACTGCCGTTGCGCAGTAGATTGCGCAAATTGCATCGGGTTTCGACATTGCAAGAATTCTTTTCATTTTTTGTCTAAATCACTCAAGGCTTAAACTTGCGCAAATATAGAATAAAGAGCAAGGTTCTGCAATGTTTTTTTTAAATATCGTCACTCGGATTAGGCAAACGACCTTAGCCGTCTAAACCTTCGCAATTTTCGGGACGGTCGTTACAATCTTCGGCCGCCGATGACGAACTATCTTCGCAAGCGCAAAGGGTGAAAAAGCAAAGCATCATTAGAAAAAAGATTTTTTTGACCATAATGGGAACCTCTTTTGTTATTATCCAACTATTCACATTATAAAAATAATCGCAGAAAATTTCAATTCTATATAAAATAAAAAGGGACCACCTATGGAGGTAGTCCCCTTAAAAACCTTGTTTACAACAAGATTACTTCTTAGCCTTGCTCTTGGCAGCGTCGGCCTTGAGAGCAGTACCGGCCTTGAAGCCGACAGTCTTGGAAGCCTTGATCTTGATGGTAGCGCCAGTCTGCGGATTGCGGCCGGTACGGGCAGCGCGAACCTTGACAGAGAAGGTGCCGAAGCCGATCAGCTGGACGTTGCCGTCCTTCTTGATACCGGCAGCGATACCGTCGAGCACAGCGTCGACAGCGCGGCCAGCAGCAGCCTTGGATTCTAAACCAGCGTCCTTGTTGGCGAGGATGGCTTCAATGAGATCTTGTTTGTTCATTTTCAACTCCTTGAGTTAGGTTTTAAGAAAAGTATGGTGATATTATACCTTTTTTTTATCGTACCGAGTAATTTTTTTGAAAAAAAATATCGCCTGAGCCCTTTTAAATCAAGCCTCGGGGTGAGGTCCGGCCGCTTCAGCACGCATCGCTTCGGACTTTTTTTGCACCTTGCGAATGAACACGAGGCATAGGCAAGTGAAGGGGACAGCAACAAGTAACCCTAAGAAGCCCAACAACTTACCCCATATTGAAAGCGACAGCAAAATGCCCACGGGAGGCAGGTTCATCGACTTTCCGACAATGTGCGGGACCAAGAAAAGGTCTTGAATTATCTGCACGACAAGATAAATGAAGAGGACGATTACCGCGACCTCCCAAAGGGGCATTCCCGAATCCAGCGAGTACACCACCGACAAAACAAGCGCCAACGGGATACTCGTGAGCTGCAAATACGGGACCATGTTCAACGCGCCGGAGAACAAGCCGAACACAATACCCATGGGGAGCCCCATGATGCTGAAACCTATGGAATAAAGCACTCCAACAGACAAGGCAACAAGAGACTGCGCGCGGAAATAGTTGCCCATAAAACGGTCCACCTCATGAGCCATTTCGAAGGCATCGTCTTGATAACGCTTGGGAATAAGACTTGCTACACCGCTGCGGAGCTTGGGCATGTCAACCATAATGAAGATAAGGTAAAGGAACATCAAGGCACCGGTTGATAAGCCGAAAATAATTGTCACGGTTTTTGAAACGACCCCCCAAGCACCCGGGAGAATTTTAGAGGCAACGTTTCCGATACTTTCCCAGGAATCAAGATTTTGGAGTGCGGCCCCAATTTTTTCCCAACCAACAGATTCCCGGATAAAATCCCAAATGTCTGTCGGAATGTACGACGCCATCCGTTCGGACCAAGCAGAATCATTGAACATTCTCACCAGCAATGATCCCAAATATTGGACTTCATTGACGACCTTCGGTACAAAAATGAGCATGCAGCCTGTCAAAATAAGTCCACCGCCAAATATGACAATTAGCACGGCGATAATCCTGTGTTTCACCTTGACCTGGAGGCGGTTTACCAGAGGATCGACAATATAGGCTAGCAAGAAGGCTGCAAAAAACGGGAAAAGCACATTTCTCAAATAATATGCAGTCCCCACAATCACCACAAAAACAGCAGCAAACATCATGAGCCGCATAATGCGGTCAACAGTCCAAATTCTAGGCATTCTCCCTCCTGTATGCCAAAGGTTTCTTCCCGTATTCCTTACGGAACTTGCGTTCGAAAGCGGAAACGTTCTTTTCGCCAATGGCAAGAGCAATCTCCGCAACAGAGCGATCCGTCGTTTTGAGTAACTTAGCGGCTTCGGCCATTTGCTTTTGGGTCGCCTTTTCTTTCTCGTCCTTCTTTTTACGAGAGCCTTCGCGACCAGCCAAGACTTGCGAGGCCAGGAATACGACAATAATAAAAGCCAATACGATGTACATGGCATTTACGAAACCTCGGTTTTGCCCGTACATGCGGATAGAATAAATCTCGAATTCGTCGGGAATCCCGCGCAAAGCCCCTTCACCGTTAGAAATTTCGAAGAGAATCGCCCGATTCCAATACGTAAAGCCGTCGTCATGGTCGAGGCCGTTCATCACAAGCCAACGTTCCGGGACAGCAAAAGAAGACAGCGAGAGTTTTACTTCGTTCGCTTTCGATTCGACAGGTATCGTAGCCAAAAGGGGGCGATAACTCAAGTATTCCCCTTCATGCGAATATTCCGGGTCGTCTGTCAAGATGCGCAGAGTGAGCGACTTCATGCGGCCAGCAGATGCCGTAACAGCAATCGTGTCGAACTTCGAAAAGTCAAAGCGCGACGTTGCAGGGCGATGGTCTATGGACATCAGGTTCACTCCAACGCCAGCGTAAGGGTACGCCATGCCCGAACGGATATTCACCTTTGCCGAAATCGTGTCGCCGTGCAACGAGATGTCGGATGTCGAAAAACCGCCAGAGGCAGCATCAGTCAACGCATAAGCCTCATAGGCGAGGTTCGGGAAAAAGGTGAGAGAATTATCCTTGAACGTGCAGAACAAGGCCGCCCACGCACCCAAAAGCGCGACAAGCGCGGCAACCGAAATGATTCTAATCTTCCTTGTCTTCATTCTTCTTATGGTGGCGGAAGCCCACCGCGACAATGGTTATTCCCAAGAAGGCGAAAAGTACCGCGCCGAACCAGAAATTGCTGAGACCCTTGGCGGAAACTCCATGAAATACGATGGAAAAAGTTTTCCCGCGCGGTTGGTTCCAGCCTGGAGCGATTTCCACGCGTGCCATGGATTCCTGGTGCCTCTTGTTCAGTTCCCTGTCTACATGGGCGTCTTCGTACCAGAAATCCGGCGTGTAGAACTGTTCCATCGGGACGACGATGCGTTCACGCCCTCCGGATACTTTCACTTCTTTCATGAGCAGACGGAAGGTTTTCGGCTTTTTCACGTCGGTCACATCGGGATCGTATGCCCAGAGTTTCACGAGAATTTCGTCCGTGCCAGAGGTTTCCACGTCGAAAATGAGCGAATCGACAAAAATCCAATTCCGGTATTTTTCAAGCGTATCTGGATCAAAATTCCAAAGCATGCCACACCAGGCTGCAACTGTCGTATCGGTCCCCAGCGTACATTCGAACTTCATGGAGGAATCCCCCATTTGGAGCGAGGCATTCGAAAAACCGCCATCGGCCCTGTCGTCGTAATTCGTGACGAACATGCCCTCCTCCAGCGGATAAACGCTCTCGACAAAGAACGAGTCAGGTATCTGCGAATAGATGACTAAAACGATAACGGCAATAACACCAAGGATGGTATACGTCTTTCTCATTTTTCAGAAGGTTCCAAAATGGGCTTGAAGAACATGTTGTATTGAATAAGGTCCAAAGGGTCTACTTCGGGCTGTTCTTCGCCCATTCCCTTTGAAATGAGTTTGTCAAGCAGACGGATAAAAAAGAAATGGTGCTTCCCTTGTTTTGCGGTCGCCTGGAACGGGTGCTCCAAAGTGTGTTCCAGCAGCCGGATAGTGAGTTCAGGAGTCAAGTGGAACATCTGGCAGCATTGCGTCACCAGTCCATCGTAGCCGTAATCGGGCAACTTACCCTGGACAAGGGGTTCGCCGTGGTCGATGCACTTGGCCGATTCGGGCATGGCAGAAAACTGTTTTGCCTTGAGAGCCTTGAGCCATAGTTCACGGGTCTTGTCGCTGAGCTCGCCACGGAAAGACGTGGTCTGGCTACACGGGAAGAACGTGGAAAAGCACTTCGGGCAAAGTCTCAAATCCAAAGTGTGGATTTTGACGTCCACTACGTCTGCATCGCAAAAAGGGCATTTACTCATATAATAAAAATATAATAATTCCGCCATTTGCTACATTTGCGGCATGGCAAAAGTAGTACAGATTACCGCTGAAAATTTTGAAGCTGAGGTCATCCAGGCCTCAGAAACCCGCGCTGTTGCAATACTCTTCTCGTCTGCAGAATACCCGGATTGCGCCCCTTATTCACAGCTGTTGGGCTCCCTTTCGACCAGCATGGACTTTACGCTCGGCGTAGTGAGCTGCGACGAGCGCGAGAACATGCAGCTCATCCAGATGTTCCGCGTGCGCTCGGTACCCGAAATCCACATAGTGGACAAGGGACAGATTGCCGACGTGCTCCAGGGAGTCCTCTCCGAGGCAGACCTCAAGAAGCGCCTTGAAAAGTATTACGTGAGCGACGAAGCCCGCGTGCAGAACTCCATCGAAGAAGCCATCGCGGCCAAGCAGTTCGACGAAGCAATTCCCCTGCTCGACGAAGCGCTCGCCAAGACCCCCGACGACAAGAAACTGAAGTTGCTCTGGGCCAAGGCAAGCCTCGGTATGGGCGATACGGAAAAAGCGAAGGATATTCTTTCCAAATTCACCGAAGCCGATGACCAGTACCGCGAAGCCAAATCGCTCCTGGAACTCCTGGACTTCCACGCCGAAGCGGCAAAGAAGGATGTGCAGGGCAAAGAAGCCGTCGTTTACCATGAAGCGTGCAAGCTCGCCTGCGCCGAAGATTTCGAAAGTGCATTGCAAGCATTCTTGAACCTCTACGTGGAAGCCCCCGAATGGAACGATTCGGCTGCCAAGAAGGCTATGCTCACTTTGTTCGGAGTCCTAGGCCCCAAGCACGAACTGACTTGGAAATACCGAGCCAAGCTCAACACGATGATGTTTATCTAGCCCGAACAGGCATAGAATTCAATTTCATCGGTCCTTCACGCAGCGGACATTTGCAGCATAATATTTATTCAGGAAAGGAATAAACGCGCTTTCAAAAGCTTTGCGCAACTCAAAGCTACAAGCATAGTTTGGTTCCCTATCCGATGAGCTCCAGAAAAAAGCAGTCGATCCTGTCGACGTAAAAAGCTTCGTTATGTCGTTTGGGCTAATCCAATTAGCAGGATAAGCTGAAAAACCATAATCATCTGTTCCGTTGACATCTTCATCTTCGTTATTGACGTCTTTCCAAGCATACTGCGTTTTCAGGACTCTTCCCGCCACAGAGACCCCGCCCACCGCATCAATAAGGTCTTGCCATTCCGTAGAATCCGGCAAATGCCACCCTTCAGGGCAAACACCGCGAACTTTTTCGGCGGGCGAGCAAACCAAGCCCACACCACATCCAATACCGTCATCGGAAAAAATCCCCGCACTATCCATTGCGGCGCTCCAGAAATAGTAGCGTCCGGACTTTGCGCAACTATCGAGAGAATTATTCGAGCAGAAACTGGATGAATCGAACTCGGCAGTCTTCTGCATATAACGGTAATTCAGGTTTTCAGCCATCCAAGTCTGCCTTGCAAAAACAATCGTCCTGTAAACTTGCCCATCGCGAGAATCCGTCATAGAGTCTGTTTCGAATTCGGCCGGCTCGTATTGGGGGATTTCAAAATGTTCTGTTGTTTCTGGAGAAAACGCCTCCGAATTTTCGACGCAACGAACAGACCTTCCTTCATTTTTTCCACCCCTCATTTCAGTAAACGAACGATTTATCCATATCCCCGTTCCATAAAATTCGCTTTCTTCCGTAGATGTCCAAAAGAAGGCCGTAGAATATTGGTTAACAAAATGATATCCATCCCGTAAATCAAGCATCCGCCCTCCTGCAGGGATTGCCCTGAATCCATAGGTATCCTTCCCAGGGAATTCTTTGTCTAAAAACCAACCATTTTTTGACCGCAGCACCGTTCCGGCAACAGAATCGCCCCCGACAGCATCTCTCAATATTCTCCATTCCTCAACGGAAGGCAAGTGCCAGCCATCCGGACAAACTCCCTGCACAACCGAGGGCAATGCACAAGATTTCTCAAAATCGCAATCAAGCCGACCCACGGCCGTCAACCAATCGTAAAGCAATCCATACACGCCGCAATCGTGAATGCGGTAATCAACACAATAGGCGCCCCACATTGGAAGGTTCAGGTTTTCGGCCATCCAGGTTTGCTTGCCGATCTTCACCGTCTTGTAAGTCTTGCCGTTGCGAGCATCCGTCATCTCGCCGTACGATATATCCGTATTCCACGCGATGACACGCGGATCTTCAAACGAATCCTCCTGCACAAAATCGTCCCCACCACAAGCCGCAAGGAGAGAAACAACTATACAAAGGAAAATCTTTTTCACGATGCATCGCCCATTCTTTGCGCAGGAAATTTCCATTACTTAATCAAAGCTTCTGTCAGCCTGCGGGCTTCGGCATCGGCTTCGAGCACCTGGTCAAGCGTAAGGTGCCCAGTCACGGTCGGGGCGCCGGCCATGATGGTTTCCACATGCTTCGGGATGTCGGTGAACTTGAGGTTCCCCTTGAGGAAGCGGTCCACGAGGACTTCGTTTGCCGCATTCATCATCGCAGGCACGATACCGCCACGGCGGCCGGCTTCGAAAGCAAGGGCGAGGCAGCGGAACTTGTTGAAGTCCGGCTCGAAGAAGGTGAGCTTCTGGAGCGTGGGCAGGTCGAGGCGCTTGGTCTCGAGCGGCAGACGGTCGGGCCATGTGAGCGCCACCTGGATGGGAATGCGCATGTCGGGAGCGCCGAGCTGCGCCATCAGGGAACCATCGCGGAACTGCACCAGCGAATGCACCATGGACTGCGGATGCACCACCACCTTAATCTGCTCGTACGGAATATGGAACAGGAAATGCGCTTCGAGCACTTCGAGGCCCTTGTTCATCATGGACGCAGAGTCGATGGTAATCTTCTTGCCCATGCTCCACACCGGATGATTGAGCGCATCGGCCACGGTAATCTGCTCGAACTTCTCGATAGGCCATTCGCGGAAAGGTCCGCCGGAAGCCGTAATCTCGAGGAATTCCACTTCTTTTTCGGGGCGGCCGGAAAGGCACTGGAAAATGGCGCTGTGTTCGGAGTCGATCGGCGTGATGAAGGACTTCGGATTTTCGGCCAGTTTATCCCAAATGACCGGGCCCGCCATGACCATCGTCTCTTTGTTGGCGAGCGCCACATGTTTGCCATGTTCGATAGCGGTAATGGTCGGGAGGCAGCCCACGGCACCCATCAAGGCGTTGATGATGATGTCGGCCTTCGGGTCGGCGGCCAGTTCGCAGAGGCCGTCCATGCCGGCGAGCACAGGCATGCCGAGTTCTTTTTCGAGTTCCTTGGCGGCAGCTTCGTTGAACATGCACACGCGTTCCACCTTGAACTTGCGAACGAGTTCGGCGACCTTCGCCACGCTGCTATTCGCGGCAACCGCATAAAGCTTAAAAATGTCAGAATGTTGCAAAATGACATCGACACTTGAAGTGCCGATAGAACCGGTTGCACCGAGAAGAACGACGTTTTTCATGATTAAAGCCTCTTTTTACCCAAAGATAGCATTATTTATTTCCAATTATTATAAAATTTTACATTCCAAACAAAAATTTCAATTTATATTAATATCAGGTTATTGTGGTTTGGAGTCGCATTATGCGGGTATATTCTTTATACGTCCTGGCTGCGTCCTTGTGCGCAGCCTGTATTTTTTGGGGGTGCTCGGAATCGTCGGAAAGCGACGTTTCTGCACCGGAGCTCGGTTTATCGTCCAGCGCGGGCGATACAGAAAATCCCGAAGGCAAGTCCTCGGATCCTCAGGATTCTACAGGGTCTTCAGTCAGCAAGACATCTCCGGATGACTCTTCGCCTAGTTCTGCTGCGAATTCAAATGATTCCAGCAAGCCAAGCAGTACAGATAAAGTAAGCAATTCGGCAAATAGTTCCGGAGGCACTTCTGCTACGCCTGGTGCCGATGCGACTTCGAGTGGTGGCGAAACTCAAACGACTTCGTCCAGTACAACCCCATTCACTTACGTGGCACCGGCCAGCTTCGCCGATACGGTGAACGGAGTCGTATTCAATATGGTGTACGTTCCGGGCGGCACATATACGCGCGGCTGCGACAACTGCGCCGAACAAGACAAGATTTACGAGACCCCTTCGCACAAGGTGACGGTGAGCGATTATCACATTGCGCCGACCGAAGTGACCATTGCGCAGTGGAACGCCGTGATGGGGGGCAAGAAAAACGCGTGGGAATCGGAAAAGGCGCCAAAAATCGGTGTGAGCTGGTTCGATGCAAACGGTTTCGCCTGCAAGCTAGGCCAACTTACGGGGCATCAATACCGGCTGTTGACGGATGCCGAATGGGAGTTCGCTGCACGTGGCGGCAAGGACGGTGTCGCCGACAAGTTCAAGTTCTCCGGCAGCAACACAGTCGATGACGTGGCATGGTATTCCGAGAACAGCGGAGGCAAGGCTCACGACGTGGCGACCAAGAATCCGAACAAACTCGGACTCTATGATATGAGTGGAAATTCCTGGGAATGGGTGTACGACTGGCTCGTGGGCTATACCTCGGGCGACAAAGTGGACCCCGTTCAACTTACCGGATCGGGCAACAAGACACGCCGCGGCGGCAGCTACGGCGAACCTGCTGAATTTGCCCGCGTAAGCCGCCGCGCCATCCGCAGCCGCGATGGCGCCGCCGACATGGGCTTTAGAATCGGCATGTCTAGCGAACTTCGGCCAGGGATGGTCAGCCCCTGCGAGGCGGCAAACCCTGCTGCGGCAGCTTGTCAGGGCGACAAAAACCGTGACTGCCGCCTGATTACCGCCGCAGACGAGGCCTGGATTAGTGACGATTACACCGTAGTCATCGCCGATGACGGCAATGCGGCCGTCTCCGGCTTCCCGAACGTTTCGGGCCAGTGGTACACACTCAACAACCGCAGTTTCAACGTGGTCACCAAGAGCGGCACCAAGACATACGCATACTATGTGTTCAGTCAGGACGAAATGACGATGATCAGCGATGACGGCATTCCATACCGCCTGTACCGTCGCGCCATGAGCGAAGCGAAGAACAAAGTGACGCTCACTTCGGCCTCCAATCCAAAAACTTTGGCCGAACTGATTGCAGCCGTGGAACCCGAACGCCTCGTGACCGACGAACAACTCATGCACCCCGACACAAGCGTACGCGACCCGCGTATTGCCGCCGAAAGCGGATACACGTGGTTCTTCGACGGCCGTTGCTGCGGCGGTAACCACAAGTACCGTTTCCACTTGGACAAGAGCGGCGATGCCGAATTCGTGGTGATGGATTATGACGACACCCACCATGAGAACATTCTTGCGAAGGGCCGCTGGTTCACCGTCGGCAATATCGGGCTCCACATCGTTTTGAACGGCAAATATTTCAACTACCTCTACACCTCGGGCAAGCGCGACATGGGCTACAGCGAGTACATGCCGGCAGGGCCGATTTTCTGCCACATCTCGTTCCAGAGCTACGAACGCGGGGACTTCCGCATTTTCAACAAGACCGTGTTTGACGACAAAATCAAGCGCCCGCGCGGGTTCAACGGGGAAAACCCTGTTTACGAAGCGGGCGAATACCAGTGGGGCTCGTAATGCGCAAATCCATGTTCGGCGCATCCCGTGCATTCCCGGCAGCCACAGCGCTTGCATTCTCGGCGCTGTTTGCTTTGCTCGCCGCTTGTGACGATTCTTCGTCGTCTACTTCTGCAGGCGAAGACAATCTGCCGGCTTCTTCTGAATCTTCTGTTCAGCCGGAATCCGCGGCCGAACCGGCTGAATCTGCCAATTCAACCGGTTCGGCGGAATCAACCGATTCCAAACCAGCCGATTCCGTCAGTTCTCCGTCTACGGAGTCGAGCTCTTCGGCAGCTACATCGCATGGCCACGCTACATCGCATAGCCACAAAACGACTTCGTCGGAAAACGGGGAACCGGCTTCTTCCGCAGATCAAAAATCAAGCCCGTCAATGTCGTCGCCGGCATCTTCGTCCACACCGGCTCCTTCGTCTGCAGTGCCTGTCACAGAAGTCACGCTCGACAAGGACGGCTTCGCGACGGTCGCCGATGTGTACCACAGCCTCGCCCCCACGGAAAAGGCCGTATTCATCATCCGCCATTCCGAACGCGAGGACGCCGTAACC
>JAEERM010000176.1 GCA_016285835.1 Fibrobacter sp. | reverse complement strand
GATCATGCCTTTCATGGTCACCCACGTATTCGCAGTATTCGGTTCGAAGACAAATGCCTTCGATGCGAGCTTGATGGATTCTTCAAGCATAATCATGGTGCGGCGAACGTTCACGTAACGCCAATCGAGGCTGTTGCCGTCGAGCGTGCGCGCGCCCCAGACCTTGTTGCCGTCGCCCACGAAGGTGCGGATGGCGTTCACGGCCTTGCCGTTGATGGGGACGTTCAAGTCTTCTTGTTCGTCGTTCGTGAGGTTGACGGTCGGAGTGATGACGCCGTTCACACCTATGTTGGCCGGAGCTTTCCACACGCCGATGGAGTTGTCCACCAAGGTGTAGATACCAGCCATGACACCTGCGGGCGGCATCAAGTTCAGTTGTTCGCGGACCAAGTCCATAATGGTCGCATAGTTCGGGCAAATCACCGAAAGTGTGCGGTGAATTTTCTGTACCTGTGCATCGTCCTTCACATTGGCGGTGGCCATCTGGGCGATTTCGGCCTTGATCTGTTCGGCCTTTTCGGCGGGCTCCGCTGGGACAGCTGCATTGAGCATCGTCGTGAGGGCATCCAGGTTTTCGACGTTTGCAAACGTGACTTCGTTCGACTGCACCACGCTCGTGTTGAGCCACGGATAGTAAACGGCACCGTAGTTCAAGAACGACGTCACCTTTTCGCGGAAGGTGGAGATGCATTCGCGCGGTTCTTTGTAACCATCGAACACGTCAAGAATGGCGAAGCGATTCTTCATCTTTGCGCAGTGGGCGAGCATCGCGTTCTGCACGTTGGCGCAGGCGTCGGCTGTTTCCAGCGAGACAGCTTCGGGAATCACGACCAATGTCGGTTCCTGTTCTTTTTCGAACGGGATAATGGCTTCGGTCAAGGCTTTTTCCGAGATTTCCTCGCCGTAGGGGCCCACTGCCATGATATAGCAGGTGGCACCACCGTTCTGGTAGAACATGCGAATGGCGTCGAAAAGGCGGAAGCGGACTTTTGGCGGGACCACTTTTCCTCCTTCTTCGAGCTTGAAGCGCATCAGAGCGCCCTCGCCAAAGACGGCCCTGTATTCCGCAAATGACGAAATGCGGAAGGGCTTGTTGAACACGGATTGTCCCTTGTATTCGGCCTTTTCGGTATAGCCGATAAACATGGGTATTGCCGTGGCAACTTCCACTACAGAACTTGGGAATGCGTTTTTCTCGACGAGATAGACGCCCGGAGTTTTGTATGATGTAGGCATTTTGTTTTATCTCCTATGGGGTTATGTGTTAACAAATGATTCAGCGACAATCTCTCGCCTACCGTCGAGAATGACCGTGGAGACCGATCGCGCGTCCATGTTAGGTAAACACTTTATGATTGCTTTTGACGTTTTCTTTTCACGTAACTGAAAAAGCGGAGGTGCGCCATAACGTAGCGGGATTTCTTGTTTCGATACGAATACCGATTCTCCTAGATTTCCCTTGGTGGTGTCGAAAGGGGAGGTTTCTTTGTCGCCTTTAATTTTTACGATTTCGGCAGTGTCGTTATCGGGTAGGCCAGAAATGTAGTAGTACCATTTCATCTTTTTTGTCTTGAGTGATAACGTGATGCTTGCGCCTGATTTTCCCTGGGAATTTGCAATTTCCATGCCGAACATGGGCTTGGGAAGTTGCATTGCCTCGGGAATGTCGCCTTTTGAAGATGTTTCCCATTGCAGGGATTCGTCTTTGATCTTGGCAAACGGAATGGAGTCTGCCGGGATTTCGCCGAATTCTGTTACATTCCACAGGTTGCTTTGCACTGGGTATGCCCAAAAAACGAGGCTTATCTCGTGGGAGAATGCGGCTTCATCTGCAATCAGCCGGAAGCCTCCAGCGGTTTCGCGCATCATGATGCCTTCGCGCTTCATGGTTTCTGCTGTTGGCGGGTCTGGCCGGAAGGTGAAATCTTCGCACCTGCCGCCAACGTATTCGTGTTCCATAAAGATGTCTGCCCAAATCCCGTAATTCATCAGTAGGCTCCAATAGATGCTTCTTCTGGAACGTGAACAACGTAAGGACGGTAGTACGAGTAGCCACTCCCGAGTGCGACCGTGCGGACCTTGTACATGACGGAAGGGACATATTTGCAACCCACTAGGCTCCACAAGTTGCACATTTCCTGCAAGTTCAGGTTTTCCACATCGACAATCAGCTTTTCGAGCCCTGAGTTGAGTTCCGGGAAGGAGGTTCGGTCGAAAACGCTATGGTCTTGGAAAAAGCCCACGGCTCGAGAAAGGTATTTTAGCGATTCCTCGTAATGGCTTGCCTTGAAATTGGCCGCCAAGACAATGTGCAAGTTCAAGAAAATCGGTTTGGAATGAATGATGTTGCGAAATCCGTCGAATTCCGGCTTTGTGCTGGCTTGCGTCATGGAATCTTTTTCGACGTTAGCGAGGAACATGACCAGTTTGTTTGTTGCACTTTCGGATTCTCGCCCATCGTTGTCCATCATCTTCGACACAATAGCGACATTTTCTTGTGCAGAAAACTTTCTACGCAAATATTGGTTTAGCTGTGAAACTAAAAATTGCAAAGAGGCGTTGATCATAACTTTCTATTCGTTTCTTTGCGTGCAAAATAAAATAACATTTTGAATAAAGCAATATGAAAAATTTAAGATAAAATATCTTTCTGATTTTTCGATAAAATGTCTTACTGTACATTGTTGCGATTTTGTTGGTAATTTGTACATAAAAGAGCGTACAACGTAACTATTGTGTCATGCGAACTTTGAATTTACTGTAAAGATATTTTTACGACGTAGTTTTTTTATAACTTGTGAATGTTTAGTTAATTTCTATTTTGTATGTAAAAAGTCCTGCACTAGAGGCTAGTGTAGGACTAATTTATTTATGTTGTTCGACTGGTTTAGTAGACTTTCTTGATGATTACTTTTGTGACATATCTATCACCATCGTAGAGATCCACCGCAAGGCCGGCTTCTATTATCATGGGTTGCGCCAATTCGACATGGATTTTGTAGGGCTGCTCGAGAATGACCATTTCAGTCGAAAATTCGATTGTCCCAGCTACGACTTCGCCACCGATGTGGAATTTCGGATTTACAATTCTCCTTTGATCCATAAACGGAGTATGCCGCCCGCCTTCTTCCTTTGTTGTCAATGACATTTCGCCGTCGAATTTGCTGAACCGCTTCACGCTGTTCGGGGTTGCGATAATCATACCAGGGACGATGTCGTGCGTGGTTGCGTCGCGGAAGA
>JAEERM010000081.1 GCA_016285835.1 Fibrobacter sp. | reverse complement strand
GGGCTGCAGGGCCGGAATCGAGCATGATGTCGAGCCGGAAATCTTCCATGGCGGGGTAGAGGTATTCCTCGACAACGCGGCTCAGCCGGTGAATTTCGTCGATGAACAGCACGTCGTTTTCTTGCAAACTGGTAAGCAAACCAGCCAAATCGCTTGCCTTCTCAAGCACCGGGCCGCTAGTCACATGGATGTTCACGCCCATTTCCTTGGCGATAATCCCGGCGAGTGTCGTCTTGCCGAGGCCGGGAGGGCCCGCAAAAAGGCAGTGGTCCAGCGCATCCCCGCGGTGCCGCGCCGCCTCGATGGCAATAGAAAGGCTTTCCTTGATGTCGTCCTGGCCGGTAAAGTCGTTCAGGCTGGGCGGGCGCAAATTCCTGTCGGTATCGTTTTCGTCAAAGGCGATTTTTTGCGGAGAAATGATGCGGTTGTCTTCCATTTGAATCTCCGTCTAAAGGTATTTGAGGGCTTCCGGGATAAGCGTGGCTGCGTCTGCCGTGTCCCCAAGGATTTCGGCAGCCTTGACGACGGCCTTTTCGGCCGCGGGATCCTTGACGCCGAGCGTGTGCAGGGCGAGTACGGCCTCCATCTTCGCGCCGGTGAGCGCACCCATGCTTGTGACGCCGGAACCTTCGACATTGCCGAGGGCCTGGAGCATCGTGCCGGCCTTGTCCTTGAGCGCAAGCACCATCTGTTCGCACGTCTTTTTGCCGAGCCCCTTGATCTTGCCGAGGGCGCTCTTGTTGTCGCTTGCAATCATGTTCAGCAGGTCGGCGGGGGAGACTCCGCTCAGGATGCGCTGCGCCATCTTGGGCCCCACACCGTTCACGTCCAACAGCATCAGGAAAATGTCCTTTTCCGTCTTGTCGGCGAACCCGAACAATGTCATGGAATCTTCGCGGACAACGAGGTTCGTGTACAGCAGCACCTCGCTGTCAACCTCGGGCAGCTTGCCTGCCGTATAGGCGGAAATATTCACGCCATAGCCGACGCCGTTCACGTCCACCACTACGAAGGTGGGCGACTTTTCGACAAGAATCCCGCGAATACGTTCAATCATCCAGAGCCTCTAAACGATGTGTACGAATGTTTACTGCACAAATATATACTATTTCATAAGGTTCTGTCAAGACTTTTCTTGTTTTTTTTCAAAATTTTTAGGCAGACGGATTGAAAAAAAGTTATTTCCTATGATTGATCAAGAGGACCAGTAATGAAAAAAATAAAGATTGCAGCAATTGTTGTTTTATTTTTCGCAATATTGGTTTATTTCCTTTTCTTTAACGCTACAACTTCGTTGTATACTCTTGTATTCAAGTTAAAGGTTACAAATAAAATAAATAGATATGATTATACAGATTTAGTTCATCATTATGGATTTGGCTTTGAAAATGCGACTATAACAGAGATTGGTTACTATTTTCTCGGAGCAAGTGTTGATGATTACGTATTCAACCTGTGGTTCATAAAAAAGCCTGTTGTTGATCAAGAGTATACCTTTAACCGATATGATTTGAGTAAATTCTCTGTTCTGTTAAACGACTCAATTAATGACAGGCATATTTATGCTTATTA
The DNA here is from genome assembly GCA_016285835.1 of Fibrobacter sp. Taxonomy (GTDB): domain Bacteria; phylum Fibrobacterota; class Fibrobacteria; order Fibrobacterales; family Fibrobacteraceae; genus Fibrobacter. The sequence continues at coordinate 14,762 of JAEERM010000081.1, read as the reverse complement.
CTCATCAGATCTTATTGAGTATCCGGTGATTGTATATTGCAAAAACATTGTGATGGAAATATATCCAATGCACAGAATTGATTTGCCCAAAGCCTGGCAAAGGATACAGGAATTTATCCCCAAATGCCGAGCAGATGGAAACCTAGACTCTGACTATAATATACCATTGAAAAATGGAGGAGTTGTCCCTAAATCAGAAGTTACGGGAATTCTCCATTTAGACTAATATAAACGCACCCCATTTCCCGTTTTTTTTGTTAAATTTTTTTTGACAAAGGCTATCTGTTTTTCTATTTTCAATCATTAATATAGTGATGGGTTGGATGGTTTTGAAATCTCGGTGCAATTTCAAACTCGAACGAGGAAACCATGAGTATGTTTAGGATGTCAAATCGTTTTTTTGTCCTTTTTTTCGCATGCTTTTTTCTATTAATTTCGGCATGTAGCGATTCAGACAGCTCTAGTTCGAGTGAAGATCCGGAAGATGAAAAGCATCCAGCCAAAGAAATCGATGTAGACAACAAGATTTCTGGTGCAATTGTCACTAGGGACACTTTTTATGATTCCCGCATTGGTGCCTACCTGACAACAATCAAGTTCGGTGGATTCGTGTGGATGGAAGAAAATGCCACCGACAATACGTCAAATTCCATGTGCTATAAGGATGAGCCGGAAAATTGTTACACCTATGGCCGTCTTTATCTTCCAGATTATCCGAGGTGCCCAAGCGGGTTCTCCGTCCCGACGAAAGAGGACTGGTCCAAGACTATGGACTACCTTGACGAATACTCTGAAATTGACAGTATCTTCAGTTTCCCAAAAGGCGGGTATTGCTTTGGCGGATTGCGCAGTAATAAAACCTCTTGTTCGGATATCGGCAAAATGGGGTATTACCTGGCAGGAGACAGCACGGTTGCCAAGGTCAAAGGGAGTTCTGTTTCGTTCATGGCAGCCAACAAAGAATCATATTACCAACTGCGCTGCATCAAGTACACCTATATTGTCCCGACTCTTGACGACCTCCCGGAATGTGATTCAACAAGCCAGCAAAGGTTGAGATTGTTTTATGTCATGAGTGAAAAATCCAACTACAACTGCGTTGACTCACGCTGGGTCGATGATTTTTCGGACGATTGCAGTCACGTTGATGAGGGAACGTACGATATTTACAACGATTCCATGTACATTTGCAAGTATAACGAATGGCAACTTGCCGACATCTCCGATTCCAAGGATAAATGTACCAAGAAGAACGCTAACACCACCTACTTGTTCAACGGAGAATTGTACGCTTGCGAAGACGAATCTTGGCGTTCGCTCAATGCCCTTGAATTGGTACTGGGTTACTGCAGGCCCAGCATGAAGGGAAACATAGACTCGATTGAAACATCAAACATCCCATCTAATCTTTCTCAGAATCAAGTCAAATCGTATAATTCATATACCTTCTATACCTGTACTGCAGGGGGCTGGCGAATATCGGAATTAAGCGATTTTATGGGTAAATGCGACAGCACATCCCTGTATAAAGAAGACAGCCTGCATGGCGTACAATATGTTTGCCGTAATAATATCTGGGATACCTATACAAACCTCGAAAGCGATATCGGGGTTTGCTCGCCCAAACGGCAAGGCGTTATCGATACGACCGAAAACAATCAGGAAATGATTTGCGACAAAAATACATGGCGTACAGCGACTAAACAAGACTATCTCGGCGATTGCGTTGCAAAAATTGAAAACAAGATTTTGCCTTATGGTGATGACAAATATGTTTGCCGAGATTCCGCTTGGGAGAAAATTTCCAATGTCGAGGCGAAATTAGGCCTATGTAAAGCCGGTATACAGGGCAAAATAGATTCGCTTGGCAGCGAGGCGTATACATGCGATAATTTGAGTTGGCGCAAAGTATGGCCAGAAGATATCGGTGGGCAGTGCAATTCCTCTAACCAAAACAAGGTGGTTGATGCTAACGGTGATAAGTACTATTGTAAAAACACTGAATGGAAAAGAATGTCGGATTTAGAAATGAGATCGGGACTTTGTACTCCCCAGAATGTTGGCAAGAAAGATTCTGCAAACATGTCTACATTCTATTATTGCGATGGTTCAAAATGGACTGAAATAAAACATATCGAATATACTCTTGGCTTTTGTACAGCATCCCTCGAAAACGAGATCAAGCGCAATGGCGAAAGAGCTTATAAATGCCATAACGAATCGTGGGAGTTACTATCGACGGAAGAAGCGCTCCCTAAATGCGGTTCAACGTTATGGGGAAAAGAAGAGCGGTATGACGGGAAATTGTATGTTTGCAAATTTGACAGCTGGGTGGAACCTAGTACCATTGACAAATCGGGCGAATACTGTACCGGTAATAAACTCGGCAAATTAATTACCGTAGGTGGGATCCAGTACGTTTGTACAGAAAACGACTGGGCTGTGAACGCTGGCCCTGCATCGTTTGGAGAATGTAAATACAAAGATTCAACAGTCTATAGAGGCACTTCCGATGGAACTTACTATGCCTGCCATGATTACAAATGGACATTGGTGAATTCGATTACAGAAATTTTTGGTAATTGCACTAGAGATAGGTTAGATACACAAGTCGTGTTCAAAAATCGCAAATATGCCTGCGATTCGACAGCCAGTGGTTTTGGCTGGTACCAGTACTCCACCCTTGACTCCATTAGAGGTATTTGCAACCCCAGGAGAATCGGAGATACCCTTACCTACAACAATACACTTTATATGTGCAAAGACTCATTGTCCAAAAAGACAAGCTGGTCCAAGGTTGGCTACATAGAGTTTATGGGCACATGTACTGCCGCTCGTGAAGGTCATAAGATGTTTAACGGACTCAATTATAGCCAATGTACCAATGGAAAATGGGTAGGGGTCTTTAGCGAAACCATAACCGATTCCAGGGATGGCAACAAGTACAGAATCCAAAAGATAAACGGAGTCACCTGGATGGTCGACAACTTGAACTATGCCACAGCAGATTCTTCGGATTGCATTAACGGGAGTTCTTCTTGTGGTACTAGTGGAAGGCTGTACGGATACAGCGTCGCACAAAAAGCGTGCCCCAGTGGCTGGACATTGCCTGATACTGCTCAATGGAATGGCATGCGGCGGTATGTAAATTCCTTAGACTCTGCTTATGTGAAAAGGGTTGGAGGGGATGTTCTTTGGAAAGCGACCGAAAATGTTTACGGACTTGTAATCGCTCCAACAGGTTATGAATTTTACTTCCTCCAAAATGGCCGCGACCCGATGACGCTGCGTTCAGGTAACAATGGCTCCGATGATATGGCTGGTTTCTGGTCTACTAATAGCTTCTATCAAGTTTGGGGAATAATTTCATATACAGGAGCCGGAATGGGCCCCGGGCAGCTATATAATCCCGAGGTGACAAAATTGGCGGTACGTTGCGTTAAGGTAGAATAAGGAAAAAATCGTTATGAAGACATCAAATTTCTGGCTTTCCTTAATCCTCTGTGTAGGCGTCCTGATTTCAGCTTGTGGTGACGATGAAAGTTCCAGCAAAGCCGAACAATCCAAGCCATCTGGAGAAATTGAACATCCTGCCAAAGATACCGATGTAGACAACAAGGTTTCCGATGAAACTTTCATCAGGAGCAAAATCTACGATGCCAGTATCGGAACATACCTGAATACAATCCAGTTCGGTATTTATATCTGGATGGAAGACAACGTTACCGATGCTCATTCAGACATATCCATGTGCTATGACAATGATCCCGAAAACTGCTATGCCTATGGCCGGCTGTATAATTCGTGGTATTCAAGTTGCCCGGTTGGGTTCTCCGTTCCGACAAAAGATGATTGGTCACGAACTTTGGATTATCTTGAAAACGCTCCCGAAATCGATAGTATCTTTGGATTTTCCAAGGGCGGTTTTTGCCAAGAAGGGCAGAAAGGCGTTTCTTGTTCTGAAAAAGACGAAGCAGGGTACTATTTCGCGGGCTCAACCTCGGTTGCCGTGGTTAAGGGACATTCGGTTTCGTTCCTCGATTCCATCGAAGATTCGTTTTACCAGTTGCGCTGTGTAAAATATTCCTATATCGCAGCAACGGTTGAAGATCTTCCTGAATGTGACAGCATGAGCCAGAACACTCTGCGACCCTTCTATGTCATGAGCGAAAAGTCAAACTTCAAGTGTTCGGGTATGCGCTGGGTCAACGATTTCACAAATAACTGTAGCCATGTAGGGAACGGTGCATCTGCAGTCTACAACGACACCATGTATATCTGCAAGTCAAACGAATGGCAGGTTGCCAATATCTCGGATTCTAGGGATCCGTGTACCGCAAAGAACGACCGTACCACCTACTTGTTCAATGGGGTTTACTATGCATGCGAAGACAGCTCTTGGAGAATGTTCAATAGTCTTGAATTGGAATTAGGCTATTGCAAACCAAGCCTGGAAGGAACCATCGATTCGCTGATTTTTGCGAACAAGCCAACCTATTATGTTTGCGATTCGGCGGGTTGGAGAGCAACGACAATGTCAGACTTTGTGGGTAAATGCGATAGTGCCCATCTTTATGAAATGAATGTATTCAATGGGGTAGATTATATCTGCCGAAATAATAAATGGGAAGCGTTGAATGTACTAGAACAGGAGTTGGGCGCTTGCACACCCAAGAAACAAGGGCAAATCGATACGACCAAGGCGGGTGTGGATTATATATGCGACAGTGCTGAATGGCGCTATGCCGGCTGGATTGACTATATCGGAGAATGTAATTCTAGCCGTCTGAATAAAAAGGAGTCTTATGCGAACAACACCTACGTATGTCTGGAAAACGGTTGGCACGAATTGAGCGTCATCGAATATGAGTTGGGAATTTGCACTAAAGAAAAACAAGATGCAATCGATACGGCAGAAAATTCAAAAACCTACATTTGCGATTCTTTGGAATGGCGAACCACGGTTATTGAAGATTATGGCGGTAAATGCGACAGTACCATCTTGTACAAAAAAATCTTCTATAACAAAAATGAATATTATTGTGGTGACTCATCCTGGAAAAAAATGACATCCGTGGATTCTACTTTGGGGCTTTGCACAAATGAGAACAATGGCGAATGTGGACTTGTTGAAGAATATTACTATTGCTGCTCTTCGAAATGGGTAAAAACCGAAGAACGGGAAGCCCGTTTTGGGAAATGCACTTCATCAAGGGAAGGTGAAATAATTAAAGACCCTAATATAGCTTATAAATGTACGAAAAATAAATGGCAAAACGGTAGTGTTACAGAATATATGGGCCCATGCGATTCAACCAAGGCGGGACTTCTTGTATATTATATAGGGAAATATTATAGTTGCAGAAACGAACTCACCAAAGAACGCTGGCTTGAAGTCTCTGGTGGTGCAGATGGTTATTTTGGCTTTTGCTCAGGTAGAAATCAATTTATGTTGAAACAACATCATGGCGAGCGCTATTTTTGTAGTGGTAACCCTTACTGGAGTGATCTTGGTACTGCCACTTTCCCTATGTGTGATTCAACTAGCACTCCGGGCGAAAGAATAAGAAATACAGATGGAGGTTGTGGTTATCTCAGTTATTGTGAATATGTATGTGATTATCCAACCTATGGAGAAGGATGGAAACAATTGGATCGTTTAGACAGCGCTTCTGGAAGCTATTGTTCCGAAGCAACTTTGGGCAAAATCGTTACAATAGATGACGGTTATACTCCACCGGAAAACCAGGATAAATATATATGTGATAATTCACTCAGCTATTATAGGTGGATCAAATACAAGAAGAATTAGAGCAAATGGAAATTCAAGTATAGCGTATAAGTATGGATATGCCGGGACATGGGCTCGGCAATTTCCGACGAATAGGCAGCCATCTTGATGTAGGAATCGAGCCGGTAACCGACATCCATCCAGCGTAGCAACCTGTATTCCAGCGCAGTCTTGTTGAGCAACAGGAAATCCCAGCCAGTCACGCCGTAATCCGGAATGGTGCCTTCTATGGTCTTCATGGCATCTAGAGTTGTCTTGCTGAAAAACCGCCACCGGTCTTTATAGAGTATCTCGAGCAACAGGCTGTATTTTACACCGGAATTGTATTGGTAACTATCCTTGTCCGGGTGGTATTCGGGGTGGAATTCCTGAATGATATCGTCGTAGCCCATGTCCGCAGAACCGAGCATTATCCAGTAAAGCTGATTCATCACGCGGAATCGCAATTTGGGAGTCAGCCAAAGCGCCAAATCCACGGCTCCACCCAATGAAAGCGTGCTGACCGTGGCAAGGTCACCGTAAAAAGTGTCGTAATCCAGGTTAACTGAAAAATCGAGCCAGTGTCCGCGTCCGTGAATGCCCCGGTTCAGGAGTTTTCCCATGACATCCAATTGCAGCACAGCCCCTTCGAGGCCTTCTTCGCTCATGAATTCCACTTGGAAGTAGTCAAAAGGCCTTTTCACTTTGTCGTAGGGCCTCCCGTATTCCAGCGATAGGGCAATAATTCCGTGATGGTCGTTCCATTCGTCATCCAGTTCGTCGGCGCTTTCGCCACCAAAACGGTAATCTGAACCGAACCTGGACCCCATACCCAATGCGATTGCAAGTTCCATGGGGACCCATCCTGTGTAAAAGTCCCTGTTTCCGAAAGCCTTACGCTGTACATAACCGGCGGGTTCAAGCACAAATGCCGTCAGTTGCCTGTACCAGGGCGCTCCGGGCCTATTGTAGGCTGCCCGGGAAAGCCTGTAGAGGACTTCTCCGAATACAGAACCAGAAATCGTCGTCGATATCAAATCGTTCGGGGCCGGATATTCCGTTTCGCAGAACATTTCCCAAGTGGAACTGCCGAGAGCGGCATAGAGCATGCTCGAATAGAATCCGTAACCGCTCCCGCGCGCCGTGGCGTAGTACATGGAACCTTGGTAGGGGTGCCCGTAAAAATTGATGGCCCAGTGGTTGTGGTCCCATTCCCAACCTTCGCGGAAGTTCCTTTTCCAATAGCTTGGCCCCGTATGGGCATAATTCTTGTCGAGAACGTAGTAATCCCATGCCCAGACAAACCCGTTTTGTGCGAGCACTTCTGCCGAAACAATCAGCGGATTAACCCGTGTTCCGTAAAGGCTGTCTTTGGGCATGATGAGTGTGTCGGGAGAATCCAGTGTTATAGAATCGCCACGCAGGGCTGCACGCAACAGCTGGGCTTCTTCAATACTCAGAACGGCATGCTCGTCTTGTAACTTCTGGCGAAGCGTGTCGGGAATCGAGACGAATAAGCCAGAATCGATTTGTTGTGCTTGCGAAAAAGCGCATAAGCACAAAAAAATCCCCGTAATTATGACGATTTTTCTAAGGAACATTTCCAATATTTAATAAAGATTGTGGATTTTTATGAGAAAAAAGGCCAAATTTCTGACAAAGTGCATTTTTCACATTGCCAAATGCAAAAATTGCCTATATAAGAAAACGGGAAATTGCACCCTGTCGGGGTGAATTGTCCCGTTTTTAATAACTTAACCGAATTTTACGTTAACTAGAATGACTAGCTGTGCAGGTATTCCACAATCGCATCGTGGATCGTGGTGAACACGCTGCGCAGTTCATCTTCGTCTTCTTCCAAAAGCGTCACGCGGAAGCCCTTCAAGTCCGTGCAGAAGCTGGTACTCGGCACCACGCAGATGCCCTTCGCGCCCAGCAGGTAGTACACGAAGCGGTAGTCGAGGTTCGTCGTCTTGCTGCACCATTCCTCGACCTTCTTCTTGATGATCGGGTTGTCAATCTTCAAGCTCTGGTGGTTGTTGAGTGTGCCTTCGCGGAAGATGATGGTGTTGTAGAACGCACCGTAGGTCGGGTTGAAGTACAGTTCCGGAATGTCGGAAAGGATTTCGTTGATGATGGCGCTACGGCGGCCAATCTTCTCGTTCAGCGCGGTACGGTGTTCGATGAAGCGCTTGTCGCCCAGCACGCGCGGAATCGTCATCTGCGGGAGCGTGGTCGAGCAGACTTCCACCATCTTCGCGTTGTCGATAGCGCGGCAGAAGGCGTCGAACTGTTCGTCCTTGTCGCGGTTGTAGTATTCGGCCCAGCCACAACGAGCGCCCGGCCACGGGTATTCCTTGGAAATGCCCTTGAGCGCGATGCCCGGGACGTCACCGATGTATTCGGCAAGCGCGTAGGCGTGAGCGCCATTGTAGGTAATCTTGTTGTAGATTTCGTCGCAGATGATGAACAGGTTGTAGCGCTTGGCGATGTCCACAATCTTCTTGAGGATGTCGAGTGGGTAGACCATGCCGGTCGGGTTGTCCGGGTTCAGCACCAAAATGCCCGCGATGCTCGGGTTGTACTTCACCTTGTTCTCGAGTTCTTCGAGGTCCGGGTACCAGTGGTTTTCCGGCTGTAAGCGGTAGGTGATGGGGGCCGTGTGGGCGTGTGCCGCTTCGGCAGAACTGTGAGTGGAGTAGGCCGGGGCCGGTCCGATAATGCGGGTGTTCATCGACAAGAGGCCATAGATGGTGGCGATGGCGTCACCGAGGCCGTTGAAGAACAGGATGTCGTCGACGTTAATCTGTGCGCCGCCGAGCTTGTTGTTCTCTTTCACCAGAAATTCGCGGGTCTCGAGCATGCCCTTGGAGGGGCAGTAACCGTAGCTGCGGTTCGTCTTAGCGAGGTCCACGACGATATCCTTGATCCAGTCGGGAATCTGGCACTTCTTTTCGATGGGGTCGCCGATATTTTCCCAGTGGATGGGGAGGCCGAGTGCCTTGAGCTGGTTTGCCTTCTTCACGATCTCGCGGATTTCGTAAGAGAGTTCCTTGGCACCTTCGCTCAATAGTCTTCTGCGCATTTTATGCTCCTGTATAGGTATCGAAAATTCTCAAATTTTACAGCGTAATTATAGAATAATAATCATCCTGTAATGTTGCTTCAACGCCATCCAGAGCCTTGATTTTCAACTCAGTGTCATCCTGAGCCCTGTAAAGGGCGAAGGATCTAGGTAAGAATTTTCGTTTCCTTGTGGTTAGTGGTTAAAATTGGGGTAAATAAAAAAAGCAGCCGTTTGCGGGGCTGCCCTTGAAACTTTTGGTCTGGATTTTAGCGTTATGCTTTGCAGATCTTGGTTTCTCTGGACAGCCCCATAATAGCTCGGGCTGCTGCCGGGCTTGCTGCCATTGCTGCGTGAGCTGCAATTCTTGCATCTGCTGCGATGGAGGACTGTCCAAAGATTTTGTTCATGCGCCTAAATATACTTTCTGATGTATGGCTTTGTCAAGGGGGTGCTTTTTACTCTTCTTTATCCTTAATCTCTTCTTTATCCGTGATCTCTTCTTTATCCTTGACACATCGCACCGATTCCATTCCGCCGTAGTACCATTCTGATAGGGTGCTTAAGAAAAAGTTGGCGTTGGTGTATATGACGCTTGAAAAGGAGATAATCAAGGCTGCCGGCATCAGGGCACCATTCATGCTCCAGTATTTGGCAATGGCGTTCAATCCCGAATAGACTCCATATTCGTTTCTTGAACCTCCAGGAACGGCTGCAAAGCCGAACTTGTTGGTGCCGTAATCGGTTGTGACATTCCAGTCCGAAGGAGACCTCATGAATCTAGAGATGTCTTCTGAATAGAGGGTGGAATCGTAGTAGTGGTGCTTGAAAAGAGCCTGAATTTCGAAGGTGTCTGGCATGTGCCAGCCGCTCGGGCAAATTCCCTGAATGGGGGCTTCCAGGTATTGACAGCTGTTCCTGTCCGTTCCTGTAGCGGGGCTTCCGCCTCTGCAATCTTTGAAGGTCTTTCCGACGGCTTCGTACCACGGGTAAAGTCGTCCGAACTTCTTGCAGTTTTCTTCTCTGTCGGCGTAGCATTTGCTGTTGACCGATTCGTAGTTCAAATTTTCGGCCATCCAGGTGTCTTCGCCGATTTTTACGGCCTTGTAGGTCTGTCCGTCTCGTTCGTCGGTTAAGGTCTCGTAGGGACCGTTGTATGTCGAAGCGGGGTAGGTAATGGGGTCCGGAGCCGGTCCCATGTTTTCGGCATCTTGAATACAGCGGATGCTGAAGTAATCGTCTTTATTGTAGGAATTTTGGAGGTCCGTTATTCTAACGTATACGGGCTTTTCTTTATCAAATTCGAGTATTTTGTTATCTGCGGTCAGCAGGTATGTAAATTCCCTGGTGTTTGGACCAAGCATATTGCTTGTGCGTGAGTATTGGTAACCCGCCCGAACGAGCGAGAAACCAGATGTGTTGTAACTGCTGAACAGAATGTGGCTGTAGACGATGGGGCTGATGTTTTCGGAGCCCCAATCAATGGGAGATTGTTTGATGCGGGCGGTTAAGGTAGAAAGGAATGAGACGCTGTCGGTAACGCCGGTATAATCGAGGAGTTCCTGATATTCCTTGCTTGTGGGAATATGCCAGCCACTCGGACAAATACCTTGGCGTTTTTCAATAGAATCGGGGCAGGCCTTGACCGAATCGCAATTGTCGAGACGCATGGCGGTTTTCCAACTATAGTATCGGCCAGCGGCTCCGCATTTTGTGAAAACGAATTGAACGCTGCTGTCCAGAGTTTCGGTTTTGTCCAGGTTCTGGAAGTAGTTCATGTTCTGTGCCATCCAGTTCTGGTTCCCGATGCGGATTGTCTTGTACTTTTGCCCGTCGCGTTCGTCGGTGATGGTTTCGTAGGTAAGGGTGGGGTTCAGATATTCCCAGGCATCTTCGGTGTTGCATTTTTCAACGTATTCGGAACTCGATGACTTAACCGCTGATGAACTCGAAGATTTTTTTGAAGAAGAACTTGTGGAAAATGTGGCAGAACTTGACGAAGATTTTGTTGTCAAGCTGGAACTGCAGGATTTAATGTTCTTCGAATTAGAACTGCTCGATTTAGTGGATGCGCTGCTGGAACTGCTGGAATTGTCTGTCTCGGAAATGAATTCCGAATCGTCATCATCGAGGTTATTGTTGGAATCTGTGATGGCAGAGCCTTTACACGAAGCCAAACATAATAAAATCGCGATGGCTGCAAGAAACCATATCATCTTGTTCATAGTACCCCTGATCTCCGCGTGGTAATATAGAAATTTCTATATTCCGGATATGCTCCACACCACGATCTACGACCCCATCCGCAAGAAAGATGTGCCCGCCACGCCCGAAGAACACGTGCGCCAGGCGACAATCCAGTTTTTGCTGAACGAGGTCAAGGTGCCCGCGCACTTGATTGCAGTGGAGTTTGCGCTTTCGACAATAGAGCCCAAGACGGATGACCGCGTGGATATAATGGTCCACAACTTCCGCGAGGGGGCCCCGCTCGACAAGCCGTGGCTGTTGGTGGAATGTAAGGCTCCCGGAGAGTATACTTGGGAGGCTTTACAGGTGCAGCTCAACAAGTACCTGAGAATTCTCACGCCCAAGTATGTGATGCTCGCGCTTGGAGATACTGTGCGCTATTTCAAACTGGACGGGAAAAAGTTTATAAAGATTCCTTCCATTCCTGAATATTAGCACGACTACAAGAATCGTTGTATACAAAATAATCCCGCAGGAGTTCTGCGGGATTATTTTAGTTTCAAACTTCTCTTGGATTAGAAGAAGATGAAGCCACCAAGCGAAGCGACCATAGGATCGCCGTTGAATCCGCCAAGAGGATCGTTGTAGAAGTTCTTGGCGATGTTCGCTTCGAGGGCGTAGTTGTTGTACTGGAAGCGAATGCCTGTGTCAACCGTCGTTTTGTCGGTGCGGAGCGTGATTACAGAGGTTTCCGTCTTGTTCTTGCCGGCAATCGCTTTACTTGTCGCATAATCGAACAGAGTCCAAGTATGAGACACGCCAGCATGGACAATCCAGCAGCTGGTGAGAGCCAGTTCGCCGAGGATGTTCGGAGTCGTGTTGATGCCGAATTCCATGGCGCTTTCACGCTGATCGTCGATATCATCGTAAATGATGACCGGGAGATTGGAGTTCAAGCCAATGAGGATTCGTGCATTTTCAGCACTCAGGATTGTGCCACCAATATTGAAATACGGTGCAAACAGGAGATTGGAGGCCGGGTCCGTTTCCGTGACTTCCTTACCGCTCTTGGGCTTTGTGGTCGTCGTGATGTTATGACGGACGAAATCTAAACCGACGCTCCAGAACACGTTCTTGCCGGAAGGAGTATTGGAGAGATTCACGTTGGCAGAAATATCGAAGAAGTTTTCATCGTATTCGCCACCCTTGGTTTCACGGTTGTTTTCTTGATTGATGGTCAACCAGTCAGCAGCAAAGCTCAGCTTGTAACCACCAAGGAGGAAGGCAGCCTTCGCTCCGAAATCGTCACCCGGTTCGGTCGTGGAGTTTTCGGTGTCAGCGGCATCATCAACGTTGGTGAATGTCTTGCCGAGCGAGGCGTTGACACTGATACCGAAGGACTTCTTAGCAAGACCTGCGGTAAGGAGGCCGAGGTTCCTAGAGTTATCAAAGCCGAGGAAGTAGGTTGTTGCTTCGTTGCCAAAGGCGACAACGCCAGTCTGGATGGTCGGTTCGACATAGAAGAGCTTAGAGCCGAACATGTCTACCGGGGTGGCCATGTTTCCACCGATGGTTGCGGCAGCGGCTTCGTTGCCGACAGCGTTATAGGAATTGCCATGGAGGACATCGAAACGGTTGGCAGGGGCAGCTTCGGTAGCTGCGGCTTCCGGAGCAGCGGCCGGTTCGGCGACAGGTGCCGGAGCCGGAGCGGGAGCCGGTGCAGGTGCCGGGGCCGGTTCGGCGACAACAGCCTCTTCAGCAGGTTGTTCAGTGGTCTGTTCGACGGGAGCAGCTTCTTCAGCGGGGGCAGCCTGTTCAGCAACAGGTTGTTCCGCCGGCTGAGCGACGGGTTGGGCTGCAGCGGGGGCAGCCGCCGGAGCGGCATTTTGAGCCATAGCTGCAGAGATGGCTACAGCAGTTCCGAGAGTCAAAAGTTTAAGATTCATCTAAATCTCCTTTGTAGATTAAACTGAAAAGAAGATAGTTAAAAAAAAGTTAAATAACAAAAAAAGGTAAAAAAAGACCCTTTTTTACCCTTAAAAACACTGTATTGAACTAAAACTGGCTTTTTCGCTTGTCAATCCAGGCTAAAACGGCCTTTTGAGCTTGTTCTGCAAGAATTTCCTTCTTGTTTTTCTTCTTCATTTCCATTTTATGCGGAAGAAGCCCGAAATTGAAGTTCATCGGCTGGAAATTCTCGTTTTCTTCGACAAGGCGGTTCATTAACGAGGCTATGCAACTTTCTTCCGGGAGCGGGTCGGCCACTCCGTGACGCAACGTCTGGGCCATGTTCCAGGCCGCGTACCACCCGGTTGCCACAGCTTCGGTATAACCTTCGGAACCGGTAATCTGACCGGCGAACCAGGTCGGGGGAATTCCCTGGGAACAGGGGAGGTCCGGGCGCAGGCGAAGTGTTGCGTCCAGGAACTTGGGCGACTCGATGAAGGTGTTGCGGTGCATGCAGCCAAGGCGTGCGAATTTTGCGTTCCGGAGAGCCGGCACCATCGTGAAAATCTCTTTTTGCGTGCCCCATTTTAGGCGCGTCTGGAACCCGACCATATTGAAAAGAGTTTTCTGCTTGTTTTCGGCGCGGAGCTGGATGACGGCATACCACAGGTGCCCGTTGTTGCCCAAGCCCAGCCCGATGGGCCGCATGGGGCCGTGACGGAGAGTCTCGTAGCCGCGGCGGGCCATTTCCTCGACAGGAAGGCAGCCCTCGAACAACTCGTTCTTTTCGAAGGGGCGCGGTTCTACGGCTTCGGCTTCGCAGAGTTTGCGCACAAATTCGGTATAAGTTTCCTTGTCCAGCGGGCAGTTGATAAAGTCGGCCGTTTCACCTTTCTCCCAGCGGTTCATGTAGAACGCATGGTCAAAGTCGATGCTGTCGGCTTCGACAACGGGAGCGATCGCGTCGAAAAAGTGAAGGCGGTTCCCGCCAAGGCGTTTAAAAATATCATCGGCGAGTGCGTCGCTGGCCAAGGGGCCTGCGGCCACGAGGGTAGGGCAGTCGCCTTCGAGGGTTGTGACTTCTTCGCGGCGGAGGGTGATGTTCGGGCACTCCACAATCTTCTTTTCCACCGATTCGCTGAAAATATCGCGGTTGACCGTGAGCGAATCGCCTGCGGGTACCGCCGCCTCGCGTGCAGAATCCAGCAGAAAACTGCCGAGCATCGTGAGTTCCTGCTTTAGGAGCCCATGCGCACTCGTGATTCCCAGAGCCTTGAAACTGTTGGAACAGACAAGCTGCGCCAGATGGCCGTCCCGATGGGCAGGAGTCTGCTTGACCGGGCGCATCTCGTACAGGTCGACCTTGAAACCACGGCTCGCCAGCTGGAGAGCCGCCTCGCAACCAGCAAGGCCACCACCTATGACTCTTACCCTTTGAGTTTTGAGTTCGCTCATTTCATTCACTTTATGGCTTCAAGTTACAGGCTAGAGTCATCTTTCGTCTCTCGTCTGTAGCCGCATAGCGGCGTTCTCTCGTCTAGTTAGTCACCATTTTCCGATAGGTCTTGGCGTTCCCGATCCAAAGCTTGACGAGCAAATCTTCGAGGGAAGCTGTGCTGACGCAGTCCGGGTCGGCGTCCTGGATTTCGTCGGAAATCAAGTTTGCCTGGGTCTGGTTGAGCATGCCGTAGTACAGGGCTTCCATCAGTTGCGAAAGGAATTCCTTCGAAACTTTGGCGATGGCTTCCATGTCGTTCAGCGGGGGCAACTGCGCCGTTTCGGGATGGAACTGGT
>JAEERM010000080.1 GCA_016285835.1 Fibrobacter sp. | reverse complement strand
CGAGGGAGCCTTCCATGCGGTACTGGCATTCCTGATCGGCGAACATGGAGCCGAGAGAAAGGGCTGCACCCATGGCGACGAGCACTTCGGAGTGCTCCGGTACAATGGCCTGCTCGTCGGAGATGCCTAGGCGTTCCTTGAACGCGCGTACGAGGGTCGGGTTAAACGTAAGGGGGCCACCCTCGAAAATCACGGGCGGCTTGATTTCCATACCCTGGGCGAGACCACCGATGGTCTGCTTGGCGATGGCGTGGAAGCTCGAAAGGGCGATGTCTTCCTTGGCGACACCGTTGTTGAGCATGGGCTGGATGTCGGTCTTGGCGAACACGCCGCAACGGCCCGAAATCTCGTAGACCTTCTGGCCGCGCTTGGCAAAGCCCTCGAAGGCTTCGGTCTTGATGCGGAGGAGTTCGGCCACCTGGTCGATAAATGCACCGGTACCGCCTGCACACACGCCGTTCATGCGCATGTCAGAGGCAATGAGCTTGCCCGTGGTACGGTCCTTCTCGAAGAAGACCACCTTGGCGTCCTGGCCGCCCAGTTCGATAGCGACACGGGTGTCGGGGTATGTGGCACGGACCGCAAGGGCGTTCGCGACGACTTCTTGTACGAAGAACGCACGCGTGGCTTCGGCAAAGGGCTGGCCGCCGCTACCGCAGAAGGCTACCCTGAAATTCTTGCCTGGGAAAAGGCCGTGAGCTTCACGAAGCACCTCGTGAACCTTCTGGGCCTGCATGGCATTGTGACGCTGGTAAGTATAGTGTAAAAGCTTGGATGTCTCGGGATCGACGACCGCAATCTTCACGGTGGTGGACCCAACGTCCACGCCGACCCATAAATCATTCTTAGAAATGCTCATAGTGGGCGTAAAGATAGAAAAAATAGGCAGTTAACAGAATATTATAAGAAAGGAAAACCGATAAGAAGGGCGAAAACGGGGATAAGCGTTTTTTGCCTGGAACTATAGGGAAAGGGTAAAGGGTTAATAATCCATTACGCAGCGGACAGATAGTCCATAAACTTTGGGAGCACGAGCACTTCGATTCGTGTATTGTTGTTGTATAAGGACGCTCTTTCCATAGGAAGTTAACGAATCCTCATCATTTTTATATTCACCATGAACCCAATGATAAGCATCTTTTCCGAGATCTGTATAAAGGGAAATTTTTTCAGAATTGTACGGAATCTGAGTTTTAAGAATCCCCGCAGGCAAAAGAGAAAAGCCACGTTGATTATCTAGTCCCCATAAAGATGTTCCAAGGTAAGAGCCACCATCCAAAGTAACGCTTCCTTTTAGTACAGCGGCCCATTCTCCTAGATTCATTAAATGCCAACCATCGGGACAAAGCCCCTTATGAAAAGCATAATCAAAACTATTATAAAAACGTTCTAAATTATTTCCTGTTAAGTCAACCGTGTCCGGACATTCTACCGAACCCGTCGGAAAACTATCGCATACAGCAGGGAAATTCATCGCAGTCGCCCACGTATAAAGGCCTCCAAAACCGTTTTCACAATACCAAGGGTCATCATCATAGCAATATTTTGTAGAATCTGTTTGTTGAGTCCCTGCAGGAATCATTTTACCGAAATTTATGTTTTCAGCAAAAAAAGTCACGGAATCAACACCAAAACCAAACGGATAACGAATTGTTTTATAAACTTGACCATCGCGTGGGTCTGTAAATTCACCATAGCTATAATTATTCTTAGAAACAAATTGTTTACTCATGTCATAGTATTTACTGCTACTAGAGAGTTCAACAGAAGAACTCGAAGATTCAGGAATCCATAGACCATTTATACAAATACACCAACTATTTTCTTGCGTAACAAACGCTCTGACACCTTCTTTATCACTCGTACATTTTTTGTGAGATTTTGGAGTCCATTGACCATTAAGACAGAGATAGGATCTACCTTCCTCTGAAACATACATGGATAACCCTTCATCATCTTTTTCACAAGGTTCTCCCCAAAAAGAAAAACTGCTTGAAGAAATATTTTTTCCTTTCTTACTCGATGACGATTTTTTGTTGACACTGGAAGATGTGTCAGATGATTCTTTTTTATTGCTAGATGAAGATTTGCCGCTTGATGACGAAGCCCCCTTATCGCTACCGGTTTCTTCACTCGCATTTGAATCCTTGTTCGGAGAAGTGCCGCTATCACCGCCACAGGCGAAGAAGGCAAAAGACAATAGAATCAGGAAGATAAGGGAACGCATGTGGTAAATATAGATAAAAGGCACGAGGCTCCAGGCACGAGAATAGAGACTAGAGATTTGAGGCTAGTGAAAAAAATCACGCACTTCGTGCGTCAATAAAAGACGGCGAAGCCGTGATATTTCTCTCTAGTCTCTAGATCCTAGCCCCTAGATTCTCTGATGGAGATTGCTTCAGGGCTATTCGCCCTTCGCAATGACAACCAAGGCGAATGCCGTGCCAAAACGCTTGCGTTTCGGCATGGCTGAGCTGACGAGTCATGCGCCTGCGAATGACAAATCCACTTCCTACTGCCTACTGTCTACTTCCTACTTCCTCACTCCTCAAAGCGAGCTTGCGACCGACCTCATACCTCAAAGCGAAGCGACCTCATTGCTCCTTTCCTCCAAATGCACCGTCCGTTGCGGGAAGGGGATTGTGATGCCCGCAGCGTCGAAACGCTGTTTCACCTCGTCCGTGTATTTCCACGTGAGGTCGAAATAATCGGAATTGCGTACCCATGCCCTGAAGGTCACGTTCACGGAACTGTCTGCCAGCGCCGAAACAAAATATTGAGGGCAAGGGGTTTTCAGGAACAGCGGTTCGTTTTCTACTAGGTCCCGCATGATGGCCAGCGCCTTGTCCGTAGAATCTCCGTAATCGATGCCTACTGTAATTTCGATTCGCCGTGTCGCGTTGCGGCTGAAGTTCACGATGGGGCTACCCCACAGGGAACTGTTCGGAGCCGAGACGTAAAGACCATCCAGCGAAACAAGTGTCGTGCTGAACAGCCCGATTCCCTTGATTTTGCCCTTGATGGAACCACATTCGATATAATCGCCCGACTTGAACGGTCTGAGGAACATGAGCAACAGCCCAGATGCGATATTGGAAAGCGTATCTTTAAGTGCAAGGCCCACAGCAAGGCTCGCCGCACCCACCATAGCCACAAGCCCCGCCGTGTTCACTCCAATAATGTGGAGCACCAGCAAAAGCGTGATGACATAAATTGTGTAGGCGAAAAGAGAATACACCAAAGGGCTCGCAGCCGGATCCAACCGGTGCTTTTCGGCGCGTGCAATGAAAATCTTCAACAGTTTCAGCGATACTTTGGCCAAAACCAATACCAGGAGAACAAGCAGAAGGCGCTGTAGCAAGGATTGCGGCTCTAAAGCTTGTTGCAGTGGAGTGATAATCCAGTCTTTTACGATATCTTTATTGTTTTCCATGAAAAGAAATATAGGAAAAGGCGAGCCATTCCGCAGACAATTTTTATATTATAGCTGTGAGCAATGAGGTATGAGGTGAGAGGCTAGATACTAGAGACTGGAGGCTAGTGAAAAAGAATCACGCACTTCGTGCGTCAATAAAAGACGGCGAAGCCGTGATATTTCTCTCTAGCCCCTAGATCCTAGATTCTAACCCCTAACCACTTCCTACTGTCTACTTCCTACTCTTTATCCCTAACCACCAACCACTAACCACTAACCACTCCAACATGAACTATCTCGGACTTGATTATGGCGATTGCGAGGAACAAAGTGCCTAACCAATCGTTGTCTGTGAAAAATCCGGTGTTGTTATTTTTCGCCGGCATGCTTTTATTTTGTGCGGTATTTCTTTCGGCTTGTAGTGGAGAAAGTCCTTCTCCAGATACAGTTGACTTGCCTACTGAAGTTAAGGATCTGGACGAACTCAAAACCTTTGAGTGTAACGACGATTTTATCGATGAGAAAGTTTATGTCCTAGACATCGAAAAAAACTACGAGTGCGATGGAAAAAAGTGGTTTGAATTCGACGACCAGGCGAAACCAAAATCGTCTAGCAGAAAATCTGAAAAATCGAGTTCTTCGCGTGGCGATACATTGGCAAAATCTTCGAGTAGTTTGGAGAATGATTCCCGTGATACCAGTTCTTCCCTTCTCCCGCCTTGCAGAAACGACAAGGTGGATACCTGTATTTATGGTATCTTGACCGACAAACGTGATGGCCATAGTTATAAGACGGTGGTTATTGGAGACCAGGTTTGGATGGCGGAGAACTTGAATTACGATTCAGGCGATGAGTTGAGTTATTGTTTCTTTGCGAACGATTGCGAACGATATGGACGCCATTACGAATGGTCTGCTGCGGTAGATTCTATAAATACAGGTTATGGCAGTACCGAAGCGACGTGTCCTGTAAACAAGCCCGTCAAGGGGGTTTGTCCTGACGGATGGCATATACCGAGCAGGGCGGAATGGGAAACAATGTTAGACAATGTTGGTGGACGCAAAAGTGCTGGAATAAATTTGAGAAGTACAGAAGATTGGGCTAATCCGGCGAGTAACTTTATTGCAGGTTTGGACCTTTATGGCTTTTCGGTTCTTCGAGTACCGCAATTAAATACGACTAGATCAATTTTCTTGACTGGACATGGATTTGATCGCTTCGTACAAGCTGCTTTTTGGGGTATAGATAATCAATATTGTATGCATACGATTGGTTTTAACCCAAAAGAATCTGGTTATGAAAATGCTGGAGAATTTTATCGATCGGCTAATTCAATTCGTTGTCTTCGTGATGAACCTTATACAGGTTCGCTTGTTAGCGATGAAAAATCCACATCAACCCATAAGCCGCCATCCATTGAATACTATTTGAATAAAGATAAGACATATGGTGAATTTTCAGATAAACGAGATGGGAAAGTCTATAAGACCATTGAAATTGACGGACAGACCTGGATGGCCCAAAACCTAAATTACAAAACACCAGATGGAAGAAGTGTTTGTATTCAAGATGATGAAAAAATATGTGAGGTTTTTGGTCGACAGTATACTTGGTCAGTAGCTGTGGATTCTGCAGGAAACAATTTAAGTCATTACAAAAAAATCGACCATTTCCCGTGGCAAGGAATTTGTCCAGATGGATGGCATATCCCTAGTTACGATGAGTGGATGACGTTGTTTTTCTCTGTAGCCTCTGATACGACTCATTATTTCCGCGATATAATCATTCACGATGCCGCTCCAAATTTAATGTCAACTAAGATGTGGCTTGAAAAATCTACACATACGGATGAATTTGGTCTTTCAATCCTTCCTGAGTTTAATCGTCTCTACGCTTATTATCTATCAGCCGAAGGGGACTATAATAATTTTGACAAAGCCAGTTATACGTTAATTAAATTTGAAAGTACATGGCCGGATGGTAGTACGCTTGAATTAGAAGATATAATGTATTCAAATGACCATGAAGGCTTTCTCCGTTGTGTAAAGGATGGTAGCGCCATTCGGTTTCCTACGGAGTATGTCTTGGCTGATACTTGCAATGTGGGTGGGGTAGATAATTGCGATTATGGAACGCTTACAGATAAACGAGATGGAAATGTTTACAAGACAGTCAAGATTGGAGAACAGGAATGGATGGCCGAAAATTTGCGGTATGCCGACAGCATCAATACTCCGAGCTTGAAAGCAAGAACAATGTGCAAGGATAGCCTTGATGCCAATTGCGAAAAATATGGAAGGCTGTATTCTTGGTTTGCGACCATAGATTCTGCTCGCTATTATACATCAGAAGAAAATTCGATGTGTGGGTGCAAGTATGTTTGTAAATTGGAACGCAATCATCAAGGAATATGCCCTGATGGTTGGCGTCTTCCGAATATAATCGATTATGAAATTTTATTCAGATCAACTGCGAATGATGTTGCTTTGGCAAGTGACGGGGAATGGAGCGACCATGTGTTGCGCCCCGATTCTTTGGATGCGAATCTATACGGCTTTAGTCTTTTGCCGACATCATGGAAAAAAGACCCTCTAGAGGATGCGGCTACGGCTGGAATCTGGACAAGCTCGGTTAGCAGTGGCCAAAACGACTCGAATGCTCATTTTGTGTTTGTCAATTTCGCATATGATAACAAATATGCCTCTAGTAGTAAAGTACTCCGGAGTGAGTTCGACAACGCCAATTGTTATAGGTATAAAGCAATCCGCTGCATAAAGGAATAATCTGCTGTCGGGCAATTTCTATATTATAGCTGTGAGTATTGAGCAATGAGGTATGAGGTGAGAGGCTAGATACTAGAGACTGGAGGCTAGTGAAAAAGAATCACGCACTTCGTGCGTCAATAAAAGAGGGCGAAGCCGTGATATTTCTCTCTAGCCCCTAGATCCTAGATTCTAACCTCTAACCACTTCCTACTGTCTACTTCCTACTCTTTATCCCTAACCACCAACCACTAATCACTAACCACTAACCACTCCAACATGAACTATCTCGGACTTGATTATGGTGATGTAATGTAAACTAAAAACAAAATAATTCCTAAAAGGAGAAATTCATGAAAAAACTCTCACTCCTCATACCTCTATCCTCATTCCTTCTCTTCGGTTGCGACGAGACGACCAACGTCACCGAGACGACCGGCCCGACATCGGTCGCGAAGTTCAAGGACCTTGCCGAATGTACCGATGAAAACGAGGGCGACCTCGTGTACGTGAAGGATTCTGCGGCGGCGTACCTGTGCGCCGACGGCGTATGGAACGTATTGAGCGCCTCCACCGCGGATGGCTCCGACGGAAAGGGTGGTTCCGACGGTTCTGACGGTAAGAACGGCGAAAACGGAACGTCGTGCACGGCGACTGCGTTGAAGGACAAGTCGGGGTTCGAGCTGACTTGCGGTGGCAAGGTTGTCGGAACGATTACGAACGGTACGGACGGCACCAACGGTTTGAATGGCGAGAACGGAACCTCTTGCGAGGGCAAGAAGAACAAGGATGGCTCCGTGACGATTTCGTGCGGAGGTAAAGAGGTCGCTACTATCAAGAGCAGCGACGACGGCAAGTCGGCCTACGAGCTGTCAGGATTCGAAGGTACCGAAGAGGAATGGCTTAAATCGCTGAAGGGTAAGGATGGTGCAAGTGGTGAAAACTGCACGTCCGAAGAGAAGGGGAATGGTGTCGTTACGCTGAAATGCGGCGATGAAGACGCCGTGACGCTGTACAAGGCAGTGTGCGGAAATCAGCCGTTTGACCCGTCGGAAAACTTCTGCTATGGATTGCAACTGTACGACTTTTGCGATGGCGAGGTTTACGACCCGGAAAATCAATTCTGCGCAATGCGTGGCGATGATGTTGAACGTGTCTACAAGAAGGTGACCATCGGCACGCAGACTTGGATGGCGGAAAATTTGAACTACCAGACCGAAAACAGTTGGTGCGGTGGCGGAAGCGAAACTACGGAAGGCAACTGCGAAATCTTCGGTCGCCTTTACACATGGGCCACGGCTATGGGCAAGGACGAGTCCACGTGCGGCTACGGCTACGAATGCGACCTTGACACGGGCGATGTGCAGGGCGTATGTCCCGACGGCTGGCATTTGCCGAGCGAGACGGAATGGGGGGCTCTGTTTGACGCAGTGGGCGATCAGGAGATAGCAGGCAAGAAACTCAAGGGTACAACACTCTGGAAAGCGGAAGACGGCATCACCAACGAGGACGCCTACGGCTTCTCTGCGTTCCCTGCTGGCCGCAGGGACAACAATGGCAACTTCTACAGTGTTGGCGACTACGCCTACTTCTGGAGTGCCACGCAGGACAGTGCGGACTACGCCTACATCATGGACCTGGACTACCGCGGCGACTACGCGGGCTTGCAAAACTTCGACAAGAACCGTGCACTCTCGGTTCGTTGCCTCGAGAACTCGCTTGTAGAACTCCATCTAGGGACGCGTAGCGCCACTAGCAAGCCCTAGCAGATAATTCCTAAAAGGGGAAATTCATGAAAAAACTCTCACTCCTTATACCTCTATCCTCATTCCTTCTCTTCGGTTGCGACGAGACGACCAACGTCACCGAGACGACCGGCCCGACATCGGTCGCGAAGTTCAAGGACCTTGTCGAATGTACCGATGAAAACGAGGGCGACCTCGTGTACGTGAAGGATTCTGCGGCGGCGTACCTGTGCGCCGACGGCGTATGGAACGTATTGAGCGCCTCCGCCGCGGATGGCTCCGATGGAAAGGATGGTTCCGACGGTTCTGACGGTAAGAACGGCGAAAACGGAACGTCGTGCACGGCGACTGCGTTGAAGGACAAGTCGGGGTTCGAGCTGACTTGCGGTGGCAAGGTTGTCGGAACGATTACGAACGGTACGGACGGCACCAACGGTTTGAATGGCGAGAACGGAACCTCTTGTGAGAGCAAGAAGAACAAGGACGGCTCCGTGACGATTTCGTGCGGAGGTAAAGAGGTCGCTACTATCAAGAGCGGCGACGACGGCAAGTCGGCCTACGAGCTGTCAGGATTCGAAGGTACCGAAGAGGAATGGCATGAATCGCTGAAGGGTAAGGATGGTGCAAATGGTGAAAACTGCACGTCCGAAGAGAAGGAGAATGGTGTCGTTACGCTGAAATGCGGCGATGAAGACGCCGTGACGCTGTACAAGGCAGTGTGCGGAAATCAGCCGTATGACCCGTCGGAAAAGTTCTGCTATGGATTGCAACTGTACGACCTTTGCGATGGCAAGGTTTACGACGACCCGGAAAATCATTTCTGCGCAATGCGTGGCGATGATTTTGAACGTGTCTACAAGAAGGTGACCATCGGCACGCAGACTTGGATGGCGGAAAATTTGAACTACCAGACCGAAAACAGTTGGTGCGGTGGCGGAAGCAGAACTACGGAAGGCAACTGCGAAACCTACGGTCGCCTTTACACATGGGCCACGGCTATGGGCAAGGACGAGTCCACGTGCGGCTACGGTCATGAATGTGACCTTGACACGGGCGATGTGCAGGGCGTATGTCCCGACGGCTGGCATTTGCCCGATACCACGGAATGGAACAAATTGTTTACCGCAGTGGGCGGGAAAAGCACTGCAGGCAAGAAGCTCAAGTCGCAGACTGGCTGGAAAAATTACAAAGGTACAAGTGGCAACGGTACGGACGCCTACGGCTTCTCTGCGTTCCCTGCTGGTGGCAGACGCGACAGTGGCGACTTCTACGCTGAGGGTAACTCCGCTTACTTCTGGAGTGCCACTGAGTACGATAGCTACTACGCCTACTACATGGTTCTGTACCACTACAGTGAGCTTGCTTTCTTGAGCAACATCGATAAGTCCTACGCATTCTCGGTTCGTTGCCTCGAGAACTCCAACTAGGGGCGCGTAGCGCCACTAGCAAGCCCTAGCAGACCCCAGCCCCGCCCAAAGCGGGGCTGGGGGCGGCAAGGGCTTTGGAAAAAAATGAATCGGGGCCGCGCACCGCGCGGTCCCGTTTTTTTAATGTCATTTTCTGACATTGAAATGATTCTAGTGAGCCTGTGCCGAAGAATGTCAATCACACCAATAAAAATATGGCTATAATTCTCTAAATGTGACAAAAAAAAGCTAGATTTAGAGAATTATAAGCACTTTTTTGTGGTATAATTCTCTAAATGTTGTGATTTGGGCCTAAATTGTACAGATTTTGAACTAAAAAACAAAAACGCCGAAACTCTATTTTGAGTAATTTCTGGCGGATTTTGGGGCAAAAGTTATTCTATATTGCATTCTATGAACTACCTTGCTTTAGACTATGGTGAGCACCGCGTTGGGGTCGCATTTGCCGATTCCGAGTTGCGTATGGCTTTTTCCCGTGAAACGATAGACCAGAAGACGACTAATTTATTTGTGCGCCTTGACGAACTGGTGAAAATCAACAAGATTGACGCTTTCGTGGTGGGGATGCCCTACCATCCAGACGGACGTGCCGACGGCAAGAACGTGGTGGTGGAAAAGTTTGTCGAAGACCTGAAATTGCGCTTCCCGAATATCCCGATTTACACGCAGGACGAATCGTATTCGAGCGTACAGGCGCAGGAAAAGACATCGTATTTCAGCAAGAAGAAAAAGCAGAAGAACAAGGCCGTCATTGACCAGCTTGCCGCCGCAATAATATTGCAGAGGTGGCTGGATCAATCTTAGAATTCAATCTTGTCTAGTACGATTTGTTCAGAATCCTTCTGCAAGAACATAACCATGTAAATGGGGAGGTACGTCACTTTCCCTTTTTGGGAAACATTGCAGTTAGCAAAGACGAAGCCCTCCTGCATTTGGTATTCGGAATTCGCAAGACAGCTGTTCATGGCGGAATGAATGGTGTAATCCTTGCCACTTTTCACTTCAATGGGCATAACGTGATTGTTGTATTCGATTACAAAATCTAACTCACCCAAGCGTTTTGAATTGTAGTAATAAAGCTGGAACCCCTTTGAATAAAGCTCCTGCGCTATAGCGTCTTCGTAGATTCCACCAGCATTCAGGTTTTGATTTTTTGTCAGCAGCATGGACTTCGTGTTCATTCCGTATTCCGAAGTCAGCATGCCGACATCAGCAAGATAAAGTTTGAACAAACTGCTTTTTTCGTTCAGCTTGAGTGGAATCCTTGGCTCGGTGCTATTGAAAACAGAAAGTGCAACACCTGCATTTTTTAACCAAAGAAACGTACTTTGCACACGATCAAAATGAAGGCCTTTTTTCAAGTCTGTAACAATGTAGCGTCGATTTTGTTTTAAAAGCTCTGCGGGAATCAGTTCATACGCGTTCGTCAACAACAGGCGCTTATCCTCTGTTTCATATTGCGTAAAGTCGAGTTTGTACTGGCTCATAATGTCTCGATGAATCCGCATGACATCGTTCAAGTTGCTGTTGTCCGCAAAATTGCTTACAGCCTCCGGCATGCCGCCTACAATAAGGTAGCGAGTGAACATGTCCAGCATCTTTTGGTTAACCGCATCCATGACAGGCGTCCGATTTTCGAAGGAAGAACGCAAACTAGAAATGATGTTTTCATCGATATTTGTGATTTGCAGAAATTCTTCGAAATCCAGCGGGAACATTTCTAGCGTGGTCATGTAGCCCACTGGTGCGGAGTCGAGATTTGTCAGTTCCACTCCAAGAAGTGATCCGCTCAAAACATATCGGAAACTCCCTTCTTCTACAAAGAACTTGATTTTGGTAATCATCTCCTTGTATTTTTGGACTTCGTCAATGAAGATGATTGTCTTGCCTTTTTCCAGTTTCTGCGTGCTCAGGGCCGAAAAACCCAGGACAAGATCGTCGACAGTTTGTGCGGCAGCAAGTACATCTACTGCAGCGGGGGTTTCTATGAGGTTTATCTCGAAAAAATTCGCACGCTCAGCAGTTAGCACGCGCCTGATAGCGTGTGTTTTCCCCACCTGGCGAGCCCCTTTTACAAGCAAGGCTTTTTTTGGGCCGTTTTTGAACCATTCACGAATGGTATTTTCGCTTTTGCGCTTCAATTCCATTAAAAAACCTCGTTTTTTGCGAATTTTTAGCTTTTTGTCAAAAGTGTAATTAAAATATACAATTTTTTGTCAAAAATACAAACACTTTTTAGTAAAAATTGTCAAAAATACAAATGTTTTTGGCTACAATTTGTCAAAAATGCGATATTTGAGGCTCCAACCGCCAACCACTTTTATATATATTTAAAGCATGATTAAAAACTTAATTCATGCTTTAGAGGGGATACTGCTCGGGAAGCCCGAGACGGTAGAGCTATTGGTAATGGCGCTGTTGGCGGACGGTCACGTGCTGGTGGAAGATGTTCCCGGCACGGGCAAGACGACGCTCGCGAAGGCGCTTGCCGCCGCCATCGGCGCGGACTTTGCGCGAATCCAGTTTACGCCGGATTTGTTGCCTGCCGACGTGACGGGCGGTGCCGTGTTCAAGGCGAATACGGGCGAGTTTGAAATCCGCAAGGGGCCTGTCTTTACGCAGGTGCTGTTGGCCGACGAAATCAACCGTGCCTCGCCGCGCACGCAGAGTGCGCTTTTGGAGGCGATGGAAGAACGGCAGGTTTCGCTTGAGGGGCAGCGTTACAAACTGCCCGAACTTTTCATGGTCTTGGCGACTGAGAATCCGGTGGAATTCCACGGCGTTTTCCCGCTGCCCGAAGCGCAGATGGACCGGTTCCTGGTGCGCATTTCGGTGGGTTACCCGACAGCGGAGACCGAACTGGAAATCTTGCGGGCGCACCGTAGCGGCCGGCCGATTGACTCGCTGACGGCGGTGACGACTCCCGAGGCGATTTTAAAGGCCCGTAGCGAAGTGCAGAAGATTCACATTGACGAGGCGCTGGAACGCTACGTGATTTCGCTGGTGCAGGCGACGCGTAACGATGGCGGCGTGCGCCTGGCGGCAAGCCCGCGTGCCGGGATGAACCTGGTGCGCATGGCGCAGGCGTGTGCGTTCGTGGATGGCCGCGACTTCGTGAACCCCGACGATATCCAGCGTGTATTCTTCCCGGTGATGGAACACCGCGTGTTCGCCAAGGACACCGGCAACCCCGAAGCCAGCAAGAAGATATTGCAGAACATTTTAAAACAAATATCTGTTCCTAAATAATTAAACATGTCTTCCCTGTTCCTAAATAATTAAACATGTCTTCCCCGCGCAGGCGGGGACCTCCTTTTTAAAAACATAATATGAGACTTGTTTAAATAGAAAGGAGATGCCCGACTAAATCGGGCATGACATTTCCCTAACCCCTAGATCCTAGCCTCATAACTCATCACCCACAACTCAAAACTCACAACTCAAAACTCACAACTCATAACTGACAACTCAAAACTCACAACTCATAACTCATAACCATGCCCCTCTTCCATTGGTTCATTCGCTCGATTCCGCGGGCCCCGAAAAAAACGGGACTCCTGATGGCGATATACTTCTGGTGGCTGGACTATTTTACTCCGGCTGGACGTGCGTTTGCTTCGCTCTTTCTGCTGGCGATGTTCGCGGGAGCCATTCCCGGCTTTTGGGCGGCGTGGATTTTCGGCGGGCTCGACTTCCTGCTTTTCCTGGGGCTCGTGTTCAGCCTGTTCGTGACGGCGAAGCGGAGCAAAATTGAAGTTGAAAGCGTTTCGGTAAATCGCGTGCGCGAGGGCGAGACGGCGACAGTGACGGCCTATTTAGCGGTGCGCTTGACGATTGACTGCGTGAACTTGGGCGCAAACCGCTTGCCTCCTTCCTTGACGGGCATTGAGTCCGATAACGTGAAAATCAAGATGGGCGAGCCTCCGCGCAAGCTGGAATGCTTCGTAAAAACGACGCGCCGCGGCTCCTACATGCTGGGCAAGGTCGCGGCCAATGTGCCCGAGATTATGGGCCTTTTGCGCTGGCCTTATGGTTACAACGGCTCCGTGGAGTTGCTCGTGTACCCGCGTGCGCTCAAGGTGCAGGATTTCCCGTTCCTCACGCAGGGGCCATCAGGCATGGCTTTTGCTCCGTTCTTGATGCCGAGCCTCACGCGCGGGATGAATTTTATAGGCGTGCGGCCTTACCGCGAAGGCGATTCCCTGCGCGACTTGCACCACAAGGCCTTTGCCCGTTACGGCAAGCCGTTTACCAAGGAATTCGAGGTGGAACGCGGTGCGGGCGTGATTCTGCTTTTGGATACGGCGACTCCGAATTTCAAGTCGCGGCAGTATTTGGAGCATGCGATTCGCTTGACGGCGGCGGTGGGCGAGTGGCTCCTGGACCGCGAAATCCTCGGGCGATTCTTTATCGACAGCGAAGAGATTGCGCTTGACGGCGGTTCCGAAAGCCGAAAGAACTTGCTCGACGCCTTGGCCCGCATCCCACCGGCGTCGCTTGCACATGCCAAACGGCCCGCCCCTTGGGCTCCGGCGGCACGCCCAATGGATCCGGTGCTCCGCATCGGGCTTTACGCAAGCGAAGAACCTCTTGTGAACAAGCATATCGTGGTAGGAAAGCAGCCTGCCTCGACAGATGATAAACTGCTGGTGGTTTCGCCGGAAGATTGCGAAGGCGCTGAACGCGGGACGGTTGTGCTATGATGGAAAAGGTAGACATCCGTTACGTTTTCAAGGTGCTGTTCCTCTGCATTGCCTCGGTGATGCTCGGGAATACCTTCGATTTCCTTTGGCTCGGATTGTTGTTCGCGCTTTACTTCGTGGTAATCGGCATCTTGAATGCGACTTCCCGCCGCGAATTTGCAAAGCGCCCGCGTTACAACAAAATCTTTGCGTACGGGGCGATCGTTCCGCTCGCACTTTTCTGGGTGGTGACTCCGACGGTCGAAAACGGTGTGTCGCCTTATCTGATTTTTTTGCCGGGGATTTATCTGCTCTATTTGGCTGCTTTGCAGGAACGGAGCCGCGGAAACGGCGGCTTTGAAGTTTTTGTCGTCCTTGACGGCGTGGCGGCCCTGCTATTCGGGATGTACATGGTGCCGCATGGATGGGGGCCAGTCGGGCTGGTGGGCTTTGTGCTTGCGCTCTGCGCCTATACCCGTCGCGGGACTTCGCCGTACAAGTACCTGATTTTTATACTCGTGTTAGCTGCGCTTGGGGGGATTTCTTATGGTGGCTGGCGATACTGGAAAACGCAGCGTTACCAGTACGGTGCGGAAATGGCCGAGAACTATTACCTGCGCGAACGTGTGATGGGCTTCGATCCCGTGGTGGCGCTGGGTTCCTTCGGCAGCAACTTCAGCTCGCGCTACAACGACCAGGTGGTGCTTCGCGTGTGGGACACGCTCCCGCCTACATACCTCAAGGCGGCCAGCTACGAAAAGTATATCGGCGGTCTTTGGAAACTGCCGACGGTGCCTGCGGCAAGGTTGTTCCCCGCTTATTATCGCGTGGATTACCCCGTGTTCGAGCTTTCCGATTCCACGACGCGCAAATCCGGAGCCCATGAAGTCTGGGTGCAGTCGTCGCTCAATACGTTTGGCTTCCTTTTTGCCCCGTATGGCGCGGTCGGCTTTGCCGAAAAGAACGTTGACTCGCTGGATTATTATGCGGGTGGCATGGTGCAGGGCATGGACAGCAAAAAACGCTCGGACTGGTACTATTTTGTGTGTCGTCCGGCAGAAGGGATTGTCCAGGATGCTTGCGGCCAGGTTCCCGATTCGCTTAAGGTGCCCGAACCGGGCGACTTCCAGATTCCCCCGCGCAGCATTCCGCTGGTCGATACCGTCATCGTGGCGATGGGGCTGCACAATTTCTCGGGTGATTCCTTGGGAGACTCGCTGGGTGACACCTTGCACGGCGTGGAGACGCTCCATAAAATCCTGACGTACTTCCGCGAGAACTTTACCTACTCCCTTTCGATTCCCGGGCTCCGCAGGCGTTTCGGCACTAATTCGGGCGGTGACCCGCTGGCCGTCTTCTGGCGCGAAAAGCAGGGCTATTGCGAATATTATGCGACGCTCTCCGTGCTGGTGCTGCGCCGCCTGGGCTTTCCGGCCCGCTATGCGACAGGGTTTGCGCGCCCCGAAGTGGTGGAGGGCCGTCCGTATTCCGTATTCCGCCGCAAGAATTCTCATGCGTGGGCCGAGGTTCTTGTTGACGGGCATTGGGTAATTTTTGACCCGACACCTCCGCTGCGCATCGCCATCGGTTCGGAGCCGAGCTGGTGGAATTTGAAATGGGAAGATCTGCGCGGTCGGTTCGCGTACGTCATGCACTTGCTCAAGGAAGGCGGGTGGAGGCTCGTGGTGGACCGTCTCCAGGATCGTTCGCGCTCCGTTGTCGAAAGTCCTGTGCTGTATGGGCTGCTCCTGGCGCTTGTGCTGGGCCTTGTCGCCCGCAAAATGCGGATTGCCTACAAAAAACGGCGGAAAAACCGCATAATTGTAACGGCCAAGGCGCTTGAATGGGCTAAAAAACTGAACGTTGCGGAACGTACGCTTGCCCGCTGCGGTTACCGCCGTGAAACTGGCGAAACAGTGGGCGCATTCGCGAGACGAGTTGAAACCGTTCTGTCGCAAGTGCCTGCGAAAGCAATTCCTCCGAAAAAAATGCAAAAGTCAAAAGATGCTCTTGCCATTCTCAATGATTACGAATCAAACCGCTGGAGGTGAGGTGCGAGCAATGAGGTATGAGGTCGTGCTTCGCACTCTGAGGTGTGAGGGATAGTTTCTGTTGTTTTACCACTCATAGCTGACTGCTCAAAGGGGCTTTAGACCCGACCTCAAAGCGACCGAAGGTCGCGACCTCACACCTCAATGCCCATAGGTCCTTATCCTGGAGATTGCTTCAGGGCTGCGCCCTTCGCAATGAACTATGTTAAAAAACAAGGCTTCTTGTGAAAAAAATTAGCATCATATGTAGTCTGATTCTTGATTAACGAGAACGCAATTTTGACCAGCTTGTAGGCCACGGCGACGAGGGC
>JAEERM010000175.1 GCA_016285835.1 Fibrobacter sp. | reverse complement strand
ATACGAAGCCATGAGCAAGCGCGTGTTTGACAAGAGCCGCATCTACACTCTCGAAAATGCAGCCAAGGCTCAGTTCAAGTACTTCCGCCAGCTCAAGAAGGAAGCCTACGGCATCTAAGGTTTCAAATGCAGCCCCGGAAGAAGCCCTCCGCACCTGGTTCAGGAAAAATGCGACAGGGCTTCCTTGGCGCAATGCCGATTTAGATTCTAAACGTGACCCTTACGCTGTCTGGATCAGCGAAACCATGCTGCAACAGACGCAGGTGTCCACCGTACGCGATTATTTTGTCCGTTGGATGGAACGTTTCCCGACAGTTGAAAAACTGGCCAAAGCCGACGAAGCCGAAGTGTTCCGCTACTGGCAAGGGTTGGGCTATTACAGCCGCGCCAGGAATATTCTCAAGACAGCGAAACTCATCGCGAGCACCGGGGGCAAATTTTCCGAAACGCGCAAGGGGCTCGAAGCTCTCCCCGGTATCGGAGCATACACGGCAGGAGCAATTCTTAGCCTTGCATTCCACAAGCGCGAAGCCATCCTGGACGGGAACTTGGTCAGGATTTTCAGCAGACTATACGAACTCGCCTTCTTGCCCACGGGCAAGAAAGAAAGCGAAACGTACTGGGACTATGCAAAAAAATGGGCAGACGCGCCCAAGGGCTACATGCACAACGAAGCCCTCATGGAGCTAGGACGCACCACCTGTAAACCACGGAACCCGCTATGCGCCTCGTGCCCGCTCGCTGGGGCGTGCCAGTCCTTCAAGGATGGCCGGGTTTCGGAATTTCCGCCCACAAAAAAACACACGCAGAAGGACTGGCACGGCACGGTGCTTGTCGTAGAAAGCACCGACGGCAAGATTCTTGCCGTAAACGGCGGGCAAGCGTTCCTCGAAGGGCAGCTTTCTCTCCCCCATTTTGAAAGCGCAAAAACAGCGACCGCAGGCCTCCCGGCCAAGGCAGAGGACTACATCAACGCGGACGACGTCGAAAGCGTCTCCGATTGCGGAAACTTCCGTCATAACATCACCGTTCATAAAATTGAATGCAACGTGCTGCATGTCAAGCTGAAAAAATCCAGCAAGTCCCGCACGCTTCCCGGCACGTATTCTTGGGTTCCCAAAGCCAAAGCTTCAGAAACGTTTGCAAACAGTTTCAGCTTAAAAGCACTAGAACGTCTTGCGGACCGTGCAGACAAAGCGTAACCGGTCATAACTCCCGTTCGGAGTTTGCAGCACTTCGTCGGAAAGGACGTGCAGCAATGTCCCGGTCAAGAAAATTCCATACTTCGGGAATTGCTGTTCAAAGGTTGCGTCCCAATACCAGTCACCCTTGATGACCATCGGATTCGGAGTACGCAAGTTCCAACGCGCATCGCTGCGATAGCGCAAGGAATGAGCAATGCGGAAAGTTCCGTTCAAGAGCCAATCCCCTTCGAATGCGGCATAATATTCAACCGGAGAAACTTCGAATTCACGGCTCGGGCCCCAGATGTGTTCATAGCCGCCAAGCGCCGTAAAGCTGAACATCTTGCCATAATCAAAGCCCAGCCACACTTCGCCCGAAAGGCCCTGGATCCATTCCTCGATCCGTGCAACATCGCCATACCTGTAAGTCAGCATCTTGTCTTCGACAAACCCCGTCGTATCGAACGTTTCCGCTCCATATTCAATCCAGCCAGCGACGCGCGCCCCCAAGCGGAACAGCGACAGGGAATCTTCGGCTCGCACGTACAGCTCATGCATCTGCATATTGCCATCGGCTGCGAGGCTTATTGTATCCCCATCAAAATATTCTTCCGTATCGGCAATCGGATTTAAGCGCGTCCCGGCAACATTCTTTTCGCCAAGAATCAATCCCAGACGAGGCATGGGACCAACCTTGAACTCCACGCTATCTTGCAAAAGCCAATCGCGATTGTTCACACCAAAAGTCGCATCCAAAGACAAGGCCTTTAACGGGGTCAGGCGTAATTGGGCAAAGGGCCACACAACAACGTCGTCTTCCAATCCGGTATAAACCGTTCCCTCGTCTTCCACGGTACGGAATTGCAAACCGGCACCGAACCAAAGCAAGCCATCCCTACAAAGTTCGCCACAATGGTAGTAGGCCGCCCCATTCCATTCCGTGCGGGTTCCCGATTCTTTTTTCTTGAAATTCTGGTATTCAGCATTCTCGTAAGCAAGCGTGAGCGAAAGGTCCCAGAAATCCGCACGCGCTTCCACCCTGGGAGAATAATGCACCGGAATCCACCGGGAACTTTCTCCGAACAGCCAGACATATTCTTCACCTGCCAGCACCGAAGCATTTACGCCATGGCCGGTATAGCCCAGCCCACCGTATGCCGTGCTGAACATGGGCCAATTTTCACCAAACCACGAAAAATCACCATCCACCTGATTTCTACGGACGCCCTTACTATTGTCGGAATAATGGTCCACCTGGAACAGGCGCGCCGTAGCCCACAGGCCCATAAACGCAGGAGA
Organism: Fibrobacter sp.; assembly: GCA_016285835.1. GTDB lineage: Bacteria > Fibrobacterota > Fibrobacteria > Fibrobacterales > Fibrobacteraceae > Fibrobacter. The sequence goes on along the minus strand of JAEERM010000175.1, from coordinate 815 downwards.
ACGGAAACCACCTTCCAAAATCGGATTTCTGTTGTCCGGCCGCTGATCCTTGTCGTAAAGAGGATCCTGGTAAATCATGTCGCCCAGTTCGTTGCCGGTGCGCAACCACATCGACGGTTCCCGCGGAGTCCAGCTCGGAGTTCCGGAAAGGCGATTGAGCAGCAAGCGCATCCTCAACTTTTCAGGAGTCCAAAGTTCACTTTCGGAATGAATACCACCCGCACCGTTTTCACGGTCAAAACTATACGTCGGCGAACCGACCAAAAATGTACCGTCATCGCGAGTGACGGCATCCATGCCCTCGGTCTCGGGCTCAATCAAAGCAAACGCAGGCAATGCCGCAAGAACAACGGAAGCGAAAAGTTTATGCAAGGACGTCGCAGGCATTACCACAACCTCCATTCAGCATAAAAACCGGCCGACAGCATATTGGACCGTTTCGGCAACGTCCAAAGTTCTTCCCAAAGAACATCCAGGCCAACACGGACGCGGTCATATTTCAAGAACGGAACATTCAAATGGACAAAATAACCGAACTCAGTTTCGTTATCGACAAGCGTTCCACCCGGCCGGTCGTACTCCTTGTCGTCACCGCCATCGGCGCGGGTCCAGTTGCACGTAAATCCGCCACCAAACATGACAGGGCCAAGCCGGGGACCATGCCAATCAAGGCCGAGGCGGCCCATCACCTGATGGACTCCGGGATACGGGACTTCCTTTATACGACTTTTGAAATACGTATAATCGAAATGCAAAATCCCATCAAAATTTTCCCAATAGGAATAACGGAGCCCCATGCCCACATAAACGGAGTT
>JAEERM010000079.1 GCA_016285835.1 Fibrobacter sp. | reverse complement strand
TGGGCCTCTGCGAGTCCGTTTTTGAGGAGTCTTCATCAACAGGTTCCTGTATGGGGGCTGGTGGTGTTGTTGAACTCCTTTTTTTCACCCAAAGATAAGGATGCCAAAGTTCATCACTTTCGGCGAGCTCGGTGACGCTGCTGTCTGCCGGGTTCACGAGGACAATTTTTGTGTGGGCTCCGTTTACGTTGGTGAGTGTTGCTACAATCAGGGACTGGTTCCCGTTGAGCGTCCATTCGCTATGGTCGAATGTGTAGCCACTTGGAGCTTCGATGGTCTGTATGAGTTTTCCGTTACTGTCGGCAATGAGGATTCTCTGGTGGATTGCGTAGGATGTTCCCACGAAAGCTTTGCCTGTCTTGCCTCCGAAATCGAGGAATGCGGTCCGCTTGGTTCCGTCCGTGGCAAACGATACGTTGCAGGCCTGTTCTTTGTTGTACCAGACTTTTTCTTTTCCTGATATGCGGGCGCGCAGGAGTTGCGACCCGGTTACGGCGAGTTTGTCGTCTTCGCTGATGCCACCGTGGTAGGCCCCGTCAAACAGTTTTTTGGGCTTGCTGAACTTGCCGTTAGAGAACTTGACTTGCCAGGTGGAGGTGTTTTTGAACGTGGCATCGTCCTTGTTGTTTCCGGCATCGCTCACATAGACGATAACGGTATCTCCGTTGTCGAGGACGCGCCATCGCGGAATGGCCGCATTGCCACTATTAAACTTTATCTGGACGGTTGAATCCCCTTCGAGAGACTGTACATAAAGCGTCGATTTCCCAGAAACGCCTTCGATTCCCGTGCAGAATGCGACCCACATCCCGTCCGGTGAAATGGTGGGGTGATAGGCGTCAATGCCACTCGTGATTTCCTTGACAGAAAGGTCCCCGTCAAGGTAGTTCAGGTAGGAAATGTTGCCGCTAATGTCGTTACGGAATACGAGTTTTGTCGCATAGGAACCTGTCAGTGACTTGATTGTTTCGACGTTTGCAAGAGGCGTGATGATATAGTCGATGCTTGCTCCGTCCTTGCTTAGCCAGCGCGGGTTGGGAATTTCTCCAAAAGCGAGGCGGAAGCCCACGTATTCGGCCCTTGTTGCAGAATTGACCATATAGACGTCGCCACGGCTGAAGGGATTGATTTCTTTTTCGGAGTGGGTGAAACTGCCTCCCTTGACCACGCGTTCTCCGGTTTCTCCGCCATCGGGAGCTCCGACGTAGTTGGTGATGGTTGTGTCGCGGAATTTTCCCATCCAGTCGTTCACCCATTCCAGGGCGTTGCCCGTCATGTCGCAGAATCCGGCAGAATCTGCCCCGATGCTGCATACGTTATGGAGCTTGTCGTTGGAGTTTCCGCTGTTCCAGCTTTTTTTTGCGTTCCATGCTCGCGTCGCCGCATAGACCCATTCGGCCTCGGTGGGGAGCCTGTAGGCCTTCGTGTCGAAGTGGGTGGCTAAACCTTCAAGGTTGGAACAGTGGTCCTCGTTGTCAAAAGAGACCGTCTTGTATGTGTAGGCGGTGTCGTACCCGTCGAGCTTGCTTTTTGCGTTGGCGTATAGGATGGCATCGTAGTACGAAATGTCTGTAATTGGGATGGAATCGTTTTTGCACTTGCCGAAATTCTTGAGTTTCGCCTTCTTGGCGACTGCGGCGTATTCCCCGCAGGTGACTTCGTGGATTCCCATGAAAAAGTCGTAGTCGAGGATAACCCTCATGGCGGGTCTTTCGCTTTCCTTGAAGTTCTTGTCGTTGGTGCCAAGGGTGACCTTGCCGCTGGCGATACGGAGCATTCCCTCAATTGTCATCTCGGGAACGGAGTCCTCTACTTCAGGGATGGAATCATTGATTTTGGGTGTGTCGACTGGTTCCGAATTGGAAATTTCGGGCGACTCGCTATTACTGCAACAGACGAGGTTGCTGGTCAGCCATAAAAAAGCGAAGAAAAACAATAGGGCGTTTTTTTTCATAGTTTATTCATTCCCGTACCCTCTTCGGGCAATTTAGCAAAAAAATGTAGTTGTTTCAAAATTCAGGTGATTGATTGGAGTCTTCAGAATCAGTGTTTAATGTTTTGATGAGGGAGTCGAGGCGGAGTGTGAGCTTTTCAGCACCAAGAGTTGATAAATGGTCTGTATTTAATGCCATTTCATCGGTGTAATCGTGATCTCCCATTTTATTTTCGTCTATCAATATAAAATTAGGGTATTTTTGACTTAAGCTATCAATTTGAGCTATAAGCGCTGGAGCTTCGCTTCTTCTAAGTCCTTGCTTTCCGAATGTCCCCGTTTCTTTGTATCGCGGGTTTTCAGGTGCTATTAGACCGATGAAAATAATATTCTTTTTTTGACATTCTTCAATCATTTGAACAAGGATGTTGAAATTCTGATAATAGTATTTGCTTTGTTCGTCAAACCAGGTAGAATCTCTGGATGTCATAGGTTCTCCCCATCCTTTAGCATCCCCTGTTTGGTATCCACGTGTGGGACGCAGTGATCTCTGTGTGTACGAAACACCTGGAGAATCGTATGTCGCTTCGGCAAGTCCGGTAGGATAGTTGTCTTTCCAATAGTTGTGATTCATGTCGTAAACGTAACCAGGATATGATTTGTATGCCGATGAGAAAATTCCTGCACTTACTGCAAACCATCTGTCAATGTCTAAGTCTTTAATGACGATTTTTAATTTATTCATATGAGGTAGTATATACCTCGTTAAAAAAAGATAAGATGCTTTATGTGGGTTTGTTGAAACAGAAAAATTAACGGCAAAAAGAGGGCTGCTAAATAGAAGTGGATTTATACCGAAATAGGTTCGCGAAGAACCAATAATGGCCACGTTTGCTGTATCCTTATATTGCCATAAAAATTCCATTTTATAGCGCCATTGGTCTGCTTTATCATGTGCTCCCGATGAATTGTAATAAATTCCAGCACTATCTAAATCAAGCTTAAATTCGGGTTCTGGCGGTGTTATTGACTCGCTAGAACTTGTTTCGGCAGAATCTGGTGATATGCTGCTACTGCTGATAGCTGTGCTGCTTGAACTTGGGATTATAAATTTTTTCTTTATCCATAAGTTCGGGTGCCAAAGTTCTTCGCCCTCTGCGAGTTCTGTGACGCTGTTGTCGTCGGGATCTACAAGGACAATTTTTGTGTGGGCCCCGTTAACGTTGGTGAGTGTGGCGACTATGACCGACTTGGTTCCGCTTGTGGCCCATTCGGTATGGTCGAAGGTGTAGCCGCTCGGAGCTTCGAGGGTCTGTATGAGTTTCCCGTTGCTGTCTGCAATGAGAATTCTTTGGTGGGTTGCGTAGGAGGTGCCTGCGAAATCTCGTCCTGTTTTGCCTCCGAAATCAAGGAATGCCGTCCGCTTTGTTCCGTCCTGTGCCAGCGAGGCGTTGCATGCCTGTTCGCTGTTGTACCAGATTTTGTCTTTTCCCGATAGGCGTGCGCGGAGTAATCTTGCTCCCGATACAGCGAGTTTTCCGTCTTCGCTGATGCCTCCGTGGTAAGCCCCGTCGAAGAGCTTTTGCGGCTTGCCGAACTTGCCGTTGGAGAACCTGACCTGCCAGGTGGACGTACTCTTGAATGTGGCGTCGTCCTTGTTGTTCCCGGCATCGCTGACATAGACGATAACCGTGTCTCCGTTGTCGAGTACACGCCATCGCGGAATGGCTGCGCTGTTGCTGTTGAGCTTTACCTGGATTGTCGAATCTTCGTCGAGGCTTTGCACGTAGATGGTTGATTTTCCCGAGATACCTTCTATTCCTGTGCAGAATGCGACCCAGTTCCCGTTTGGAGAAATCTCGGGGTGGTATGCGTCTATACCATCGGTGATTTCCTGAATGGAAATGGGAATATTCTGGTAGTCTAGATAAGATATATTTCCGGTGACGTCATTGCGAAATGCTAGCTTGACGTTATATGAACCTGTAATAGATTTGACATCTTCGTTTCCCGCAAGTGCCGTAATAGCACTTGTTTGGGCTTTCCCGTCGCTTCCCATCCATAACGCATTGGGGATGATTCCTGCAGCGAGTCTGAATCCGACGTATTCGGCCCTTGTTGAAGATGTTACAGTATAAACGTCTCCGCGGCTGTAGGGGTTGAGTTGCTTTGTAGAAAAAGAGTAGTAGCCGCCCTTGACAACTCGTTCTCCCTGCTCTCCTCCATCCGGGGCGCCTGCATAGTTGGTGACGGTTGTGTCGCGGAATTTTCCCATCCAGTCGTTCACCCATTCCAGTGCGTTGCCCGCCATGTCGCAGAATCCAGCGGAATCAGCGCCGATGCTGCATACGCGGTGCAGTGCGTAGCCTGAGTTCTCGCTATTCCAACTCTTCTTGACGTTCCAAGCCCGTGTCGCCGCATAGATCCACTCGGCTTCGGTGGGAAGCCTAAACGCGTCAACGTCTAAATGGACTGCCAGACCTTCCAGATGGGTGCAATGCTTTTCGTTATAGATTGCCTTTTTGTAGGTGTATACCGTATCTCGTTTGTCCAGTTTGCTCTTGGCGTTTGCGTACAGGATGGCATCGTAGTAGGTTATGTTGGTGATGGGGAGTGAATCGTTTTTGCAGGAGCCAAAAGTTTTGAGCTTTGCCTTTTTTGCCACGATGGCGTATTCGCCGCAGGTGACTTCGTGGATGCTCATGTAGAAATTGTAATCGAGGTTGACTTTCATGGCTGGTTTTTCGTCTGCCTTGAATTCTTTGTCGTTGGATCCTAAGGTAACGGTGCCGCCAGAAAGCAGGATCATTCCTTCGATGTCCCTCACTTCGGGAACAGTGTCGGTAGTCGAGTCCTTGCCTTGGAGTGAATCGGTTGCTTCGTGTGTAGAATCAGCGGGCACTTGGGGGATGGAATCAGTGAGTACTTCGGATGTTTCGCCGATAACTGAATCCTGGTTCTCGGGGCTTTCGCTGTTGCTACAACAGACGAAGCTGCAGGTTAGCCATGAAAAAACGCAAAAAAACAACAGGGACTTTTTATTCATAGTTCCTTCTTTCCCGTACCCTCTTTAAGTAATATAATAAAAAATGTTTAGTTGTTTTAGAATCCAGATGATTGATTGTTGTTTTCAAAATCAACGTTTAATGTTCTGATGAGTGAATCGAGCCTGCGTGTCAATTGTTCTGCTCCGGGTGTTGCTAGGTGGTCTCGATCACGTGCCATTTCTTCAGAATAGTCGTGGTTTCCCATTTTATTCTCGTCAATCATGAAAAAGTTTGGAAGGGTGTCGCTTATATGGTTTATTCTTTCAATTAGAACGGGGGCTTCACTTCGTTTCAAACCGTATGCCCCATAAGAACCTGTATTCTTGTATGCAGGACTTTGTGGAAAGATGACTCCAATGACATAAATTGATTTTTCATGTGCATCGCGAATAATCGATTCAAGATAACTCAATGAGGCTTCAAAGAGTGAAGGATCTTCCTGATGCCATGCGCTGTCATGGTAGATTGGAGGATCGTCTTCCCACTCGCCCGTGCTAAATGGAGAAAAACCTAAGGTTTGACGATTAAATTTTTTTGAGGATTCTCCAGGGCCGTCGTAAGTTGCTTCTTGTAGGCCGAAGGGAATGCTGTCTATCCAAAATTTATGATTGCTGTCGTAAATGTAGCCCGGAAAGTTTTTGTATTCCTTATAAAAGAAATTTTTTGTACTCTTGTATTTTTTCCACCACATGTCAATATCCAGTGAGACTATCAGATATTTTAGCTTCTTAACATGGGGAATTAAATAGCTTTTATAAATAAAATAGGATTCATTTATGGAAAAGTACGAAACAGCCATGTTAATCGCTTTTATTGAATCGCTAAACATGGTTGGTGCGATTCCATTTTTTGGCCGAGAAGATCCAAGGATGATCGTATTTACAGAATCGTAATATGTCCAAAGAAGTTCCATCTTAAAACGCATAATCGACGCTTTTTCACTTCCTCCCGAAGTATAGTATACACCAGCGCTATCAAAATCAAGTTCAAAATAAGGAGCTTCTTTAGGCTCGTTGCTGCTGCTAGATGTGGTTTCTGCATCAAAAGAGGATGATGTGCTACTAGAACTAGATAGAGTAGGATTATTATGGCCAGTCTTCGAGGTGTCGTTATCAACAGGCTCCTGTATGGGGGTTGGTGGTGGTGCAGTCTTCCTTTTTTTTGCCCAAAGATTCGGGTGCCAGAGTTCTTCTCCTTCTGCGAGTTCGGTGACGCTGTTGTCGTCAGGATCCACGAGCGCGATTTTTTCGTGGGCCCCGTTCACGTTGGTGAGCGTGGCGACGATGACCGACTTGGTCCCGCTAGTGGCCCATTCGGTATGGTCGAAGGTGTAGCCGTCCGGGGCTTCTATGGTCTGGATGAGTTTCCCGTTGCTGTCCGCGATGAGGATTCTCTGGTGCGTGGCGTAATTGCTGCCTACGAATTCACGTCCCGTCTTTCCACCGAAGTCCAGGAATGCCGTCCGCTTTGTCCCGTCCTGGGCCAGCGAGGCGTTGCAGGCTTGTTCTTTGTTGTACCAGGTTTTGTCCTTTCCTGACACGCGTGCGCGGAGCAGTCTCGCTCCGGTTACGGCGAGTTCTTCGTCTTCGCTGATGCCGCCGTGGTAGGCTCCGTCAAAAAGTTTTTTGGGCTTGCCGAACTTGCCGTTTGCGAACTTGACTTGCCAGGTGGATGTGCTCTTGAACGTGGCGTCGTCCTTGTTGTTCCCGGCATCGCTGACATAGACGATGACCGTGTCTCCGTTGTCGAGTACCCGCCATCGAGGAATGGCTGCGCTGTTGCTGTTGAGCTTTACCTGGATTGTCGAGTCTTCGTCGAGGCTCTGCACGTAGATCGTCGATTTTCCCGAGATTCCTTCCATGCCCGTACAGAATGCGACCCAGCTTCCGTTCGGTGAAATCTCGGGGTGGTAGGCGTCTATGCCGTCGGTGATTTCCTGAATGGAAATGGGAATGTTCTGGTAGTCTATGTAGGATATGTTCCCGGAAACGTCATTGCGGAATGCCAGCTTGACGTTGTATGAGCCTGTAATGGCCTTGATTGTCTCGTTGCTTGCAAGTGCCGTGATGACGCTTGCCTGCGATTTTCCGTCGCTTCCCATCCATAGCGCGTCGGGTATGCTTCCGAAGGCGAGACGGAAACCCACGTATTCGGCCCTTGTCGAAGACGTGACCGTGTAGACGTCCCCGCGGCTGTAGGGGTTGAGTTGCTTCTCGGAAAATGAGTAGGAACCGCCCTTGACGACGCGTTCCCCTTGTTCTCCGCCATTGGGCGCACCCGCGTAGTTGGTGACGGTTGTGTCGCGGAATGCTCCCATCCAGTCGTTCACCCATTCCATCGCGTTGCCGGCCATGTCGCAGAATCCGGCTGTATCGGCTCCGATGCTGCATACGTTGTGCAGCTTGTAGCCGGAGTTGTCGCTGTTCCAGCTCTTCTTTGTGTCCCATGCCCGTGTTGCCGCGTATACCCATTCGGCTTCGGTGGGGAGCCTGAAAGCGTCTACGTCCATATGGACTGCCAGACCCTCCAGGAAGGTACAGTGCTTTTCGTTGTTGTAGGTCGCATTCTTGTAGGTGTATGCCGTGTCCCGTTTGTCCAGCTTGCTCTTGGCGTTTGCGTACAGTACGGCGTCGTAGTAGGTTATGTCGGTGATGGGGAGGGAATCGTTCTGGCACTTGCCGAATGTCTTGAGTTTTGCCTTTTTGGCCACGGCGGCGTATTCGCCGCAGGTGACTTCGTGGATGCCCATGTAGAAACTGTAGTTGAGGCTGACCTTCATGGCGGGCTTCTCGTTTGCCTTGAAATTGGCGTCGTTGGAGCCCAGCGTGACGGTGCCGCCGGAAAGCAGGATCATTCCTTCGATGTCCCTCACTTCGGGAACAGTGTCGGTAGTCGAGTCCTTGCCTTGAAGAGAATCGTTTGTTTCGGGGATGGAATCAGTGAGTACTTCGGATGTTTCGTCGATAACTGAATCCTGGTTCTCGGGGCTTTCGCTATTACTGCAAGAAACGAGACTGCTGACCAGCCACAAAAAAATGCAGAAAAGCAATAGGGACTTTTTTTTCATTGTTCCTTCTTTCCCGTACCCACTATGAGTAATATAACTAAAAAAAGAAAAACGATTTATTGTTTTATGACTTCGACAGTGAGCTTGTTAAAGGCTATCTTGCCGCCTTCGCGGAGTTCGAGCGCCGCGCGGAAGGTCGTGTCGTTCTTCTTGAACGGCTCCAGCACAGGTGTAAACTTGTTTTTGAGCAGGTTTTCGACTTCCTCGTCGCTAAATTTGCGCTGATAGAATACTTGTGGGATTCCGTAGCCGCACTGCGGGTTCATGCAGATGTAGGCCGCATGGGTCGTTTCGGTGCCGTCCTGGTTTACCTTGCCGCTGCGGAAGCGCAACTGGTCGCCACAGACGGGGCAGGGGTGGTCCCTGTGTTGGAACTTGAATACGGCGCGGCCCTTGTCGGCGCCTTCGCCCCACTTGAGGGCGGCGGCGAATTCGGTTCCCTTCTTGCTCTTGAATTTCTGGATGAGCGGAGTGCGACCGTTCTTGAAAAGTTCTGCAATTTCTTTGGCGGTCAGCGCGTGGCCCGCGATGGTCTTGAATAGCGTGAAGTTGCAGGGCTCGCCGGACTGCGCGGTTCCGGTACAGAATATCGCGTTCTTGTTCTCTTCGAGCACTCCGCCGCAAATTGGGCACTTGTAATCTGTCTTTTGCCCGTGGAACTTGCCGTCGCTCTCGAAGGCGAACTGGATATTGAAATCCTTGTCGAGTGTGAGCTTGGCCGAGAATTCACTGCCCTTCTTGCTCTTGAAGCCGGAAAGCGGGCCGATGGTTTCGCCGGCGAGGAGCGCCTTGACTTCGGAGTGGGCGAGCATCTTGCCTGCCACGGTGTGCCCGAACCTGAAGCCGCATTCCGCATTGGGGCACACGTAGCCCCACGGGGCTACTTCGAGCGCGCCACCGCATTTGGGGCAATTCAATTTTTCGGTCACAGTTTCGCGCTCGAACTGGCAGGCATAGCGGGCATGAAGGTCCGCAAAGAGCTGCTTCACGTACTCCACGATGCCGTCACGGAACTCCACCGGGGTGAGCGTCCCTTTTTCGACTTGCGAGAGCTTGTACTCCCATTCGCCGGTCATCTCGGGCGATTTCACTTTCTCGTCCATGAGCGCGATGACTTCGCGCCCGCGGGCGGTGCTGACCAGGTAATTCTTCTGCGCCTCGATGAACCCGCGCTTCTTGAGCGTTTCGATGATGCCTGCCTGCGTGGCCGGAGTGCCGAGCCCTCGGTCCTTCATGGCTTCGGCGAGTTCTTCGTTTTCGATTTGCTTGCCGGCGGTTTTCATTGCGGCAAGGAGTGTTGCCTCGGTGTAGTACTTGGGCTTGCTCTTCTTTTTCTTCTGCAGCTCTACGCTGTCGAAGGGGGATGTGTCGCCCACGCTCCATTCCGGGAACGCTTCGACCACGTTCGTGATATCGTCACCGTCGCCCTTGCCCTCGGCGCCACCGTCTGTCATCCCCGCCTCCGAGCGGGGATCTCCTTTCTTTTTCGACGATTTTTTCTTTTCTTCCTTGACGATGGCGCGGAAACCCAAATCCTCATTGCGCTTCAGCTTCAGCCGGAACAAATCCGAATTGCTATTTAGGGTAATCTCCATCTCGCTCCATACATACGGCTTCAGCCATGCCTGCACAAAGCGTTCCTTCGCCAAATCGTAAATCTTCTGCTCCATTTCAGGGAGCCCGTTCGGGGTTTCTCCGGTCGGGATGATGGCGAAGTGGTCGGTCACCTTGCTCGAGTTGATGAAGACGAAGTTCTCGCTCTCGCTGCGCATCACGCCCTTCTGTTCGGGGGTTGCAAGCCTCTGGGCGAGCGCGTAGGCTTCCTGCTTCATGGTGTCGGGCAGGTACTGCGAGTCGGTACGCGGGTAGGTGAGGAGTTTCTTTTCGTAGAGGTTCTGCGCGCAGTCCAGGACTTGCTGGGCGCTGAACTTGAAACGCTTGTTGCCTTCTTTCTGCAGTTCCGTGAGGTCGAAGGGCTTTTGCGGGAACTGCTTCTTCTGCTGCGTGTCGATTTTTGCGATGGACGCCGGTGCGGGCGGCTTGCAGCGCTCCACGACCGCGTTCGCCTCCGCCTCTTTCTCGAACACCGCTACTTTGAGATTGCTTCGCTCGCTTTGCTCACTCGCAATGACATTCTTCTTGTCGGATTGTGCGGACTTGTCATTGCGAGGGGGCGTGTCCCCCGAAGCAATCTCCGGTTTCACTAGCTGTGCTTGAAAGCCTTTCCACGTCCCCACGACGCTGTAGTAGTAGAGTTCCTTGAACTGCTCCACGATGGTGTCGCGTTCCACGACCAGGTTGAGTGTCGGGGTCTGCACTCGCCCTACCGAAATCATCTTCCCGCGACCTGCCGTGAGCGTGTAGGCGCGTGTCGCATTGAGGCCCACCATCCAGTCAGCCCGCTGGCGCAGGCGTGCGGCATAGCTCAGATTCACGCGCTGCGTGGCGTCTTCCAGGTTCTTCCAGGCCTTGTCCAGATCCTTAGCCACGTAGCTGTTCACCCACAGGCGCTTGATTTGCTTCTGCTTGAAGGCGGGCGTGTAGTCGAGCACCAGGTCGAAAATCAGGTTACCCTCGCGGCCGGCATCCGCGCCGTTCACGAGCACATCGGCCTGTTCCATCATCTGGCGCACCACGTTCAGCTGCTTCTTGGTGCTCTCGATTTCCATCAGGCGGAATTTTTCGGGCAAAAGCGGCAGGTTCGAGAGCCTCCAGCCCCCTTCGAATCCGGGGTAGGCGTCGAGCGGCGCAAGCGTAATCAGGTGGCCCACGCACCAGGTGATGCAGTGGTTCTTGCCGATAAGGCAGCCGTCGCCCTGCGTAAATTTTTCGCCTTCGATGCGTTCGAGCATCGGGCGGTAGTGCTGGTTTGCGACGGAAGGCTTTTCGGCGACAAGGAGAATCACGCTTTAAAGGTAAAAAATAAGGGGAACATGTGCTAAAAATATTTTCTTGTGTAAACAATTTTTAAAACATGTCCTCGAATTTTTTGTAAAAACAAATATTACAATGACTAAGCGCTTTTTCGCGAGAATTTCAATTACATTTGTCAATAGCAGCGTAGGGACCTCGGGTCGAGCGCCGCAAAAGTCCACTGTCACCCCGGCAGTGGATTTTTGTTTATACTCCGTGTTTTGGCCGACACTTGCCAAAGTCCGGGCAGATTGTTAGATTTGGCTATATGAACAAGATTTTGAATCTACGACTTATTAACCTACTAGGATGCGCTTCTGGGGCGCGTGCCGGTTTTTAAGTTATAGGTTCAAGACGTTTTTAGAGTTTTAACCAAGGATTTAAACCATAAGGCCCGCTCCAATGAGGATGCGGGCTTCTTTTTATGGTCAAATTTCTATTTTTAGGTCAAAAAAAGAGCTTGCCGCCTTATTGGATGGGCAAGGAGATAAAAAATGAACGAGAATAACGCAAGACAACCCTTCTTTTACGACGTCACGCTGCGTGACGGCAACCAGGCGCTCCCGAAGCCCTGGAATAACGCTCAGAAAAAAGATGTTTACCTGCAACTGCTGAAACTCGGCGTGCAGGGCGCCGAAGTCGGTTTCCCGGCTTCGAGCGAGATGGATTTCGAGTCTTGCAAGGAACTGGCGCAGCTCACCGCGAAGATGGCCGAAGAAGGCGACGAGGTGGCAAAGCGCGTCGTGGTTTCCGGTTTGGCCCGCTGCGTGGAAAGCGATATCCAGCGCTGCTGGGAGGCCGTGCAGTTTGCGCCGCACCCGCGTATCCATACCTTCCTCGCCACAAGCCCGCTCTCGATGGAGCACGTGCTGCACCTGACCCCCGAACAGGTCAAGGAAAAGGCGGTCAAGTGCGTGACTCTCGCAAAGTCGCTCGTGGGTAGCAAGGGCGACGTGGAATTCAGTGCCGAGCACTTCGGCGACTGCCTCGAAAACATGGATTTTGTGATTGACGTGCTGAAGGCCGTAGTCGAAGCCGGTGCGACGACCATCAACCTGCCGAACACGGTGGAACGTTACCGCCCCTCGCTGTACGTGAACCAGATCAAGCAGGTGTACGAGGCTTTGCCTAAGAACATCACGATTTCGGTGCACTGCCACAACGACCTGGGCATGGCGACTGCCGCCACCGTTGAAAGCTTCTTCGTGGGTGCGACCCAGCTGGAAGTCGCGCTGAACGGCCTGGGCGAACGCTGCGGCAATACGAATTTTTACGAAGTCGCGGTCGCGCTGCACAACTCCGGCGTAGAGACCGGCCTGCACATGGAACGCATCTACGAAACGGCGATTCTCATCTCGCAGTGGTCCGGCATCAGCATTTACAGCCGTGCCCCGCTGATTGGCGCCGAAGCTATCGTGCACCGTAGCGGCATCCATCAGGATGGTGCCTCCAAGACGAAGGACATGAAGAAGGGTGCCTACCGCCCGATCGATTACTCCATCATCGGCCGCCACCAGAACGACGCCCTGAGCTTCACGAGCCAGAGCGGCCGCACCGCCGTGTACGAGATCATCACGAAGTTCGGCTACAAGATGACGCTCGCCGAAGCCGCCGAACTGCAGCCGGTGTTGAAGGCCTGCAGCGAAAAGGAAGGCGAACTCAGTGCCGAGCGCGTGCTGGACGTGTTCCGCGAGCAGCGCGTGAACGTGAACGGACGCCTGGTGTTCAACAACATCGAGGTCATTCCCGACGAGAACCGCTTCATTTTCCACTTCAAGAAGGATGGCGAGGCGCTGGTGAAATCTGTGACGGCAGAAGGCCCGATCGAGGCCGCCCTCATGCTCATGCGCGAAATCGGCATGCCGGTCGAACTCGTGAAGTACCGCCAGCTCGTGGTGCCCGAGAAGGACAAGTTGTGGGCTGGCCGTGGCCTCAGCCGTATCGTGCTGAAAGCGAACGGAACCGAAGTCGAAGGCCGCGGCGTCTCTAGCGATACGCTCAAGGCCAACATGCGCGCCCTCTTCGGCGGCGTGAACCTCTTGTACAAGAAACCCTAAGGTCCCTGAGCCTGCCGAAGGGCCGTGACAATCAATTAAGGAAGCCCGTATGCTCGAACAACTCAAGCGCCCTTTCAAGAGACACTACGACAAGTACCGCGCCAAAGCGGACAGTTTTGTCGGGCCTATCAAGGATTCGGCGTTTAAGTTGTTCGCCATGATTCCGAAGGGGGAAGCCTTTGCAGGCTCCGAGGACTTGGGCCAGGAATCCGACGGCTCCACCTCGGGCGGCAAACCCGGCTTGCTTGTCAAACTCAAGAACTTCAAGCAGTCGCTCAAGGGCCTTTCCGACTTCCAGAAACTGATTCTTTTGACAATTGCTGTCGTGCTCCCCGCGGGCATTGTCATCGCAATTGTGCTGGCGGGGCTTATTCGCCGGAAAAAGTAATGCCTGCCGTGGTGGGTTGATTTTGGAGGATGCAAGTGGATATGGAATTAAATTCGAAAAAATTGAAGCGATCTGTTGCTTGCGCTATAGTTCTCTCGCTTTCCATAGTGCTTGCCGCGTGCAATGACGATGATTCGTCGAGCCCGATTAATCCGAGCGTTGCGGACGACTCAAGCGACAGCAGTGAGGTTGGTAGTGGCAATGAATCAAGTTCGGGTAGTACCAGTTCAAGTAGTAGCAGTGCGAACTTCGATTCGGAATACAGCGGCGTTGCTACATTGCCGTACAGTAGTAGCACGGAAAATGTGTTCAAGGGTACAATGACCGATGAACGCGATGGTCAGACCTATAAGACAATAAAAATTGGCACGCAGACTTGGATGGCGGAAAACCTCAACTACGCTTACACAAGTGTTCCGTATGATTACAAAGGATATACCTCTGATTCCACCAGTTGGTGCTACAACGATTCCGCCGAGTATTGCGCCAAGTACGGTCGTTTTTACTCCTGGTCCGCAGCCATGGACAGTGCTGCTATATTTTCAGATAATGGCAAGGGCTGTAGTCATGGCTCAAATTGTGTACCGACATACCCCGTGCGTGGTGTTTGCCCCGAGGGTTGGCACCTTCCGAGTGAAGACGAGTGGCGTGCTTTGATTGCTGCTGTTGGTGGTGACACAATGTCCGGCATTAAACTCAAGTCCACTACAGGCTGGGATATTACTAATAGACCCGGGAAAGCTAACGACGGTAACGGTTGGGATGCTTTTGGATTCAATGCTCTACCGGTCGGTAATAGCTACCAGGGCACCTTCAACGGAATGGGTCGCGAAGCAAGTTTTTGGAGTTCCACCATAAATGGACGCTTTTTTGACGTTTTTCATGCTCAACTATCTCACCTCGTTACGTCCACAAAAATTTACCAATCCACTGGTGAATTGATGCATTCTGTCCGTTGTCTTAAGGACGAAGGCGACATCATGACAAATGTGTTCAAGGGTACAATGACCGATGAACGCGATGGTCAGACCTATAAGACAATAAGAATCGGCACGCAGACTTGGATGGCGGAGAACCTCAACTACGCTTACACAAGTGTTCCGTATAATTACAACGAATATACCTCCGATTCCACCAGCTGGTGTTACAACGATTCCGCCGAGTATTGTGCCAAGTATGGTCGTCTTTACACCTGGGCTGCGGCCATGGACAGTGCGGTCTTGTTTTCTAATAATGGCAAGGGATGTGGCTTTGAAGCTGAATGTAAGCCGACATATCCCGTGCGAGGTATTTGCCCTAGCGGTTGGCACGTGCCAACTTATGACGAGTTCGAAACACTTTTCGAAGCCGTCGGCAGCCGTAGCATCGCGGGTCTCGTGCTAAAGTCATTTGAAGGCTGGCATGAAAATGGCAACGGGACCTATAACTTTGATTTCAAGGCCTGGTCTGCTAGCTACGGAAATTACGAGGGCCGTTCCGGTAACGAAGGAGATATAAATGGCAACGGGACCTATGACTTTGACTTCAAGGCCTTGCCTGCTGGCTACAGAAATTACGAGGGCCGTTTCGGTAACGAAGGCGATATAGCATTTTTCTGGAGTTCTACGCCGTTGAACTATAGGAAAGATAGTAGGGGGGATTACATGTACTTGGCCTGGGACGAAGAAGAAGCTTTGTATTGGCGCGGTGACAAAAAAGTGGAATGGACCGCGATACGTTACAATGTTTATGGTTTCTCAGTTCGTTGTATCAAGGACGAGGATTGATGCTCTCTTCCCGCCTGCCAAAAGATTTGTCTCCGTCTCCGTTCTTTGCTGAACTGGAACGTGCGAAGGCCGATGTGCTTGCGGAATGCGCCGGTGCCAATACGCTCCCGTTTATTGATATGACGGTAAGCAGCCCGGTGAAGGCGGGTTTGCCGATTGATTTGAATGCTGCGGTTGATGAAGGTCGCAAATCTTTCGGTTGCTGGAATCCGGATGCGGCGGGCTGGATGTCTGCGCGCGAGGCGGTGGTGGAATATTATCGCGAACGTGGCGGCAATTTTGATGCGGGACAGATTATCCTTACCGCGAGTACGAGCGAGGCTTATTCCGTCTTGTTCAAGGCGTTCTGCGACCCAGGCGATGTGATTCTGACGCCGATGCCGGGCTACCCACTGCTCGATACGCTCGCGCAGCTGGAGCACCTGGAATGCGCCCCGTATTTCTTAAAACTTAGACGAGAGAACGCTCGCAAGCTCGCTACAGACGAGAGACGAGAGGGTGCTGCATTTAGGTTCGTTCTCGATTCCGACAGCCTGCTTGCCGCTCCCGAAAAGGCGAAAATCCTGTTGCTTGTCTCGCCGCATAACCCCACAGGCCATTGCATCTCGCGCGAGGAATGGAACGAGGCTGTCCGCTTCTGCGAAGAGAACCACCTGATTCTCGTGGTGGACGAAGTCTTCGGTGATTATGCTTTCTCCGACAAAGTCTTGCGAACTTGGCAGTATGTTTTTAATAAAAATGTCATTGCGAGGAACGAAGCGACGAAGCAATCTCGCAATGACAATTCTGCTAGGGAAAACTCGTGTGACAACGGTCCTAAGTGCCCGATTTTCTGGTTGAACGGCCTGAGCAAAACGGTCGGTTCTCCGCAACTCAAGCTCGGTTGGATGGCGTTTTATGCTCCGCGAGACCAGTTCGAACCCATTCGTGCAGCTCTTGAGTTCGTGGAAGACGCTTATTTGAGTGTATCTGCACCTGCGCAGGCTTTGGCTCGCCCTTTACTTGCAAATTCTGCCGTTTACGAAGCTCGCGTCAAGGAACGTTTGCTTGCTAACTGGAAAACCCTCCGCGAAGCCTTCCCGGCCAAGTATTGCCCCGAGGTTCTTGGCGGCTGGTATGCGGTTATCCGCCTGGGCGATGACGACGAGGAATTGACGCTCCGTTTGCTTCGGGAAAAACACGTGCTTGTGCAGCCGGGATTCTTCTTCGATTTCGACGAGGATGGCTGGGTGGTGGTCTCGCTGCTGGCGCCTCCAGAGCAATTCAAGGAGGCGGTTTCCCGTATGCAAGTTCTTGACCGGCCGTGATTTCCGGTGTTTTGGTCGTAAAATAGTTATAAAATAGTTACGGAAGCCTGCGTGATGT
>JAEERM010000078.1 GCA_016285835.1 Fibrobacter sp. | reverse complement strand
TATTTGCCGATATACTTTGTGATGTTCCTATAATTCCCGGCAGTGCTGCATAGCCTCTTTCAGGGTCTTGAACTTGGGCTTCTTGAATTCTTCGTACCGGATCTTTTTGACACCGTCGTAGAAGAACATCCCGTGGGCTTTTTGTGCCGCCTCATCCCCCATCCGCATAACGTCTTTTTCGGTTACGCCTGTGGGCAGTATCACGCCGTATTTCTGCTTTGGCGATTCGTATTCGTTGAAGACGCTTTTTAAGAAATCGTCCAGCTTGTTTTCTTGCTTCTGCTTGAAATAGTAGAGTATTCCGTCACGAGACCAACCCTCGGGTTTAAGGCTCTCGTCTACCACAAAGTCCACCCCATGGTACTCCGTTTTGCAGCCGCCATCCTTGAGGTCGAATTCCTTACAAGAGTAGAACGGTACGTTCAGTTCAGGGGCAGACATTCCGTAGTCGCATTGCGTGCTGTCGGTGAAACACCCAAAGAAGTCAATTTTTTTTCCGTAAGAAATTCGCGGCATATTCGTGCCGAAGTTTAAGTAGTGCTTTTCGTCGATCTTGTAGCATTCCAAGCTTTCGTCTATGCCGGCAATTTTGCCGCGGACATACAGCAGCGTCCTGCTTGCGTAATTACCGATTTTGCAGCCGGGCTTACTGTAGCGTTGTGTGTAGCAGGGAATCCAATCCGGGTTTTCTATACGGGGTAGATCCAGGTTATCGTCGTCTTTTGGCGTGGTGGCTTTAGGCGGTTCATATTCCGGCGGAAGAACCCGTTTCTCTTTTTTGAAGTTGGGTTTGCATTTGCCCACAAGCTTGGCAGCGAATGCGCGCGACTGGTGTGCCGTTTCAAAGTGGGGGCATGTGCAGGCAAGATCTGCCATCCAGTAACCCGTGAAAGTCTTGCCGTAAAAGCGACGGACGAATTTTTCGGCAGAACCCCTTTGGTATAACGAGCCGTCGATAGCGGCAAAATCCCATTCTAACCTTGGCGAGGCCATCTTCTTTATGGAGCCGTCGGCACCAAGAATTTTTGCCCTGCATTGTCTTTCCAGTTCCTTGGGGTCGCCTAGGTCGTAATTGATTCGTTCGAAGTTGCTTCGCTTGTCTCCTTCGAAGCTTGGCCACAAGGAATGGGCCCAGAACGGGCTTTTGCAGTACACGGAATCAGAAATTTTGGTGGCAGTCGTCTTTTCATCGGCAAGGGGCTTGGGCGTATCGACGAGCAACAGCCTGTAATGATTCTTGTCCTCGAACGAGGCACAGAACTGGACAGGCCCTTTTGCAAAAGCATATTGCGCAAGGAGGCACATGAACAAAGATGCCCCAAATACAGAAACGATGCGGCATTTCATTTGAGTGTCCTCCTTACCTTACAGGCCTCGACCATTTCAAATTCAGGAATGTCTAAGGGGTCCAATCCGTGCAAATTGACTTCGAAGAGCCTCCAGGGATTTATTTTGTTCAATTTTTCGGAATCAATTTTTACTTCAGAAGGGCATTTCCCTGTAAGCAACACTTCGTATTCAACGTGATGCGCTTCCTGCTTGAAGCCGCATTCCATAGAAACATCCCAGGTAACCGCGATATTCTTGCCGTAGAACCTTTTCAATTGGCTTGTGGTAATCGAGAAGGCCGGGTCGCCAGAGAAGTCGACGTACTTCGGGAGCTCGGCCATATTGTAGTTGTTCCACTTACTTAGTGCATGGCACGTGTCCTCTTCCAGGAACGAGCCCAACTTAAACCGGCCAATTCCTGCAAAGTCCCATTCTATCTTGTGGTGCACCCTAGCGGTTCCGCTGCAGCGTATCTCCTGCTGCTTGTCCTCTTGTATGGATACTTTTGTAGAATCGAAAAGGTAGACCGTAGGAACGTTGCCAAAAATTTCGGTGCGATAAAGTGCCGGTTTTTTGCCTTCGACAACACAATAGTGGGCGACAGGCATGGTCTTGAGGCAGGGGCCCACAAGCAGAATGTCGAATTCCTGTTCCTTGCGCTCGAAATCGTCACCCTTGCATTTCGTTTCGCTCTTGTTCCCGCGAAAAGTCTGCCCGTAAAACTCAGGGAGAACCCGTTTTGCGTTTTCCAGATTATAGGTCATCCATGTATAGGATTGTTTGTTCAAGTTCCGCGGGAAGTTGATGAAAAATTCATTCTTGTCTGAATGATTGGAACAACCGCAGCCATAGTTGCTCTGAAAGTCTTTTGTGTGGCGGATCAGGTGTATCCTGTAGCTTGAATCCGTCGGGAATGTGACGCAGTAGGCAGGAAGACTGTCTAAAGAATCCACCGCATGCAAAGTAGATGCACATGCCAACAAGAACAGGGCTAGGACAAGTTTTGCCTTTGTCATTTCGCTCCCTTGGGTTTCCACTCTTTGCAGGCCTTTATGGCGTCTTGCATTGTTGGGAATTTTGCGCTGATACGGTCTACTTTCTTTAGGGCCGAAAAGACCTGCATCCCCTTTGCCCGGGCAACTGTTGCCTTGGCCAGACTGTCTGTAGGTTCTTCTTCAAAGTCATATGGCAAGATTTGGGTGTATTTGGCCGCTCGGGAGTTTTCTCGCTCGGCTTTTTCTAAGAACTCCGTGACATTAGTGATTGACTTCATGCTAAAGTACAATCGCAGGCCCTCGAGATTCCATATTTTTAATACACCGTTTTCGCCATATACAAGGGCGAGACCATTTTTTGAAAAATGACAACCTTCAACCGTAGTTTCCGTGTTCGTGCAGGAATAGAACGTCTTTGCCCATTGCGCAACGCTGTCGGGAGATATCTGAGCTTTTTCGCAGTCATCGATATAGTGGTAGCATTCTTCAGGAGGCCCGTAGTGGAATACGGTATCTTCTACCTGTTCCGGAATGGACGTTTCTATGACAATGTAGGCTTCGTCTTTATACCGATAGCAGCCGATGTCGGTCTCAAGTACTTCGGGCACCCCAACGGCAGGCAACCTGGTTCGGCTTGCGTAGCGGGAACTAGGGCGACAGACTCCCTTTTCGTCGGGAGCGTAACATTGGAATATGTCTTCGAGGCCACTTTCTATGCGGCCGCCACATGCAAAACCAAAAGAGGTTACGTCTCCGCTGCCACCATGTGAGCGTTCATAGCGTTTGCATTTTACAGAATCTACGGATTGCCAATAGTCATTGGCAAAAAGCGGGCCTGCTGCCGATACAAGCAACAGGAACGTGGCAAAAAAGAATCTGCGAATATTTTTGAAGCTATGTTGGGTCAAGGTCAGTTTGAGCTTTTTGATGTTGCTTTAAATATAGAATAAAAAGCGCTTAACCAATTAAGCAAAATTTCTACAGGCTGCAGGGCAAGGTTGTGGGGATTACCAACAGGGCCGGGGATTGGGGTAGAAAATTCTATTTCTGGTATTGACAACCGATGTTGTCAAATTTATATTCATAGTGAACAAATGTTCTAGTGCTCAAAACTTCAAAAGCACTGCGGTTTTGTGCTTGTCCGCAGGGAGGTTGTGATGATAGAATGGAATATGTTGACAAATATACTAATATCTTGTATATTTGTTAGTATGGCTGTCAGTAACAAAGAACAAAAACTAATGGGCCTTCTCTCGGAAAAGGGTGGGCGGATTACGGCGAAAGAGGCTTCCCTTGCGGGTATTCACAGGATGTTCCTGAGACGGCTTGCCGATGCTGGGAAAATCGTAAGGGTGGCGCGAGGCGTATATCAGTTGGCAACGGCCCAGGAAGATGATCTCCTAAATTTGCAGCATCGTTGCCCGACGGGTATTTTCTCGTGCGAAACGGCCTTGTTTCTGCATTCCCTGGCAGAACGCGCCCCGTTTGTGTGGACTATGACATTTAAGGGGTTCTACCATTCACCTTCTCTAGCGAAAAAAGGAATTGTGGTAAAGCATTCCTCAAAGAATCTTTATCCTCTTGAAATTGTAGAAGTCAAGACACCCTTGGGCAATATTGTGCGTGCCTATTCTGTAGAACGGACCTTGTGCGAAATCATGACAGCCAAGGTCGCCGCCGATATCCAGACAATAACCTATGCGATAAAAACGTATGTCGGTCGCAAAGAAAAGAATATTCCGAAGCTGATACAACTTGCAAAGACTTTTCATGTAGAGAAAAAACTTAGGTCGTATTTAGAGGTATTGCTGTGATTACGAATAACGAGATGCAGCTAAAGGCTTTGCTGAAAGATTTGTCTGCAAAGTATGGAATAACGCCTCAGGCGACCTTGCAAATGTATTGCCTTGAACGCTTGTTGGATAGGATTGCCGTTTCTCGGTTTCACAACCATTTCGTTATTAAGGGCGGGTTCTTGATAGCTTCTATTCTTGGAATCGGAATCCGCTCTACGATGGATATCGACGCGACCGTAAAGGGCTTTAGTGTCTGTTATGAAAATGTGGATTCAATTTTTAAGGAAATTTGTGACATAGATATTGCCGATCAGCTGACTTTCTCGTAGCTGATTCGTCACAAAATGACTTTTGGAGAAGATTTGTTGCCAAGAATCCGTTTGCGAGAGGGGTAACTTTGTCGCAGGCTGTTGACTGTGCTAAGGAAATGTTGGATTTGGCGGAGATTTGACTGTAATGCCGCAGATGATGATTGCCGCCCCGACGATGTTCGTCGTGGTGATTGCCTCGCCAAACACATCAACAAAATATTGCCAAATACATCAAAAAGTGATTGAAAAGACGTGTATATAACTATCGCAAAAAGCGATTTTATCGCCTTTTTTATTAATAATCATTCTTTTTGTGATAATTATTGTGTATATTTATAATCATGTGGAACGAAATGACGACACCCTCTATTTTGAGGGAAATGGGAGCAAGACTCAAGGAATACCGTCTGCGGAAGGGCTTGATGCAATCTGAACTGGCGGAGTCCGCCGGTGTTGGCGTCGGCACAATTGCCAAGATGGAACGCGGGGGGGCCGTGTCTGTACAAATCCTATTGAGCGTGCTGCGTTCTCTTGGCTTGCTCGAAAATCTAGAGCAGTTCCTGCCGGAACCTCCCGTGAGCCCACTCCTGTTGCGCAGGTTGCAGGACGGCAAGATCCAGCGTATCAAACGGAGCAAGGCCAAATGAGCGAACTTGTCGTAAACGTGCACTTGTGGGGCTCGCCTGTCGGTGCGCTTTCGTGGGATGCGTCGCGGGGTATCGCCTATTTCGAATACGAGCCAGCCTTTGTCCGCAATCCGTTGCCGGTATCCCCTATAAAGATGCCCGTGACGAAGGGCGTTTTCTCTTTTGCCGAGAACAGGAATGACTGCTTTCGCGGGCTCCCCGGGCTCATTGCGGATTCGCTCCCGGATAGGTTCGGCGACCAGATTATTTCGGAATGGTTCCAGACCATGGGCCGTCCGCTAGAGACGGTGACACCGCTGGAACGCCTGTGCTATGTCGGCAAGCGTTCTATGGGCGCCTTGGAGTTTGAGCCCAGCTTGCCGACACCAGAGCTTGACGAATCCACGGAAATACTTGTGGATGATCTCGTAAAGCTGGCCGAGAGCGTTTTTCGGGACCGCAAAAAATTTAGGGAAAAACTTGTGCAGCAGGACAAGACTTTGTACGACATCCTGCGAGTCGGCACTTCTGCCGGAGGAGCAAAGCCAAAGGCGATTATTGCGTACAACGAATCTACGGGCGAAGTGCGCAGTGGCCAGGTTCCTGCGCCGCCAAAAGGGTTCGGCTATTGGCTGCTCAAGTTCGACGGCGTAAGCTACCGCGAACACGACTGCATCACCGAAATTCCTCGCGGGATAGGGAACGTCGAATACGCGTACTACAAGATGGCGCTACGGGCCGGAATCCGCATGAGCGAAAGCCGCATTCTAGAAGATAGCAGCGGTTGCCACTTTATGACCAGACGTTTCGACCGCACGGACGATGGTTCCAAACTGCACATGCAGACGCTTGCCGCCTTGACTCACCTGGACCGTGACGCTCGCCATTCCTACGAGGACGCTTTTGCCGCTATGCGCAAACTCGGGCTCGACGCCAAGGCCGACGAGGAAGTGTTCCGCTACATGGTTTTCAACGTTTTGGCAAAGAACAATGACGACCACACCAAGAACATATCTTTCCTGATGGACGAATACGGAACCTGGAAATTGGCACCCGCATACGACCTGTGCTATGCCAACAACCCAAGGAGCCGCTGGATAAATCGCCACCAGATGTCCGTGAACATGAAACAGGAAAATATCACGCGCGACGATCTCAAGGCGGTAGCGGAACGCATCGGAATCCGCAAGTATGCGGGAATCATTGACCAAGTCGAGAATGCCATTGCAAACTGGGACGAAATCGCAAAAGACTGTGGCGTTCGCAAGAACCACCGTGAAGAAATTTCGCGAGAACTGCTTGAGAAATGATATTGAAAAGTGGGTGCAATTATCAAGGGGTCGAATTCGGCCTCTTTAGCATTCACCACCTGCGGTCAATTTCTTTCAAAAAGTCTTCGTCCTTTCCGTGGAAGCATGATTCATAAAAATCGGGTTCGTTTTTCTTTAGCCAGCGGACTTTTTCCTTCATTCCCTTTCGAATGTGTGAAATATCTAAATGCGAGTATTTTTCTATGGCATGGGCGATATCTAGGATATCTGGCCCGCAAAAGCATGCATCGTAGTTCGTATAATGATCATAGCCGTATTGATCCGTTTCTTTTTTCAGTTTCTCTTTATACGAGATGTAAATATAATCGTCCTTGAATAGGTGATTCAGCTTTGCCATTTTGTATTGAATGTCAACAATTTCCGATGTCTTGAGAAAGCCTGTCATATACCAAAGCGTACGGCCGTGAATTTTTATGTAATCTTCGGGAAGATCTTCTGCTACAATTTTTGTCGGATAGCGCCCATGTGAGTACAGGAATTTATTCTCGGTGTCTAAAATTTCCCGAAAACCTTTTCCGAATTTCCCGTATGTATAGATGTATGAATTAATTCTCGGTTTCTTCGTGTGGTTTGTCATTTTACCTCCCAATGGCCGCCTTTGTCGGGGCCTATGCGTTTGATGAGATTAAGTTGTTTTAGTTTCTTAATTGCCCGCTCAATAGTTGGACGTGTAAGTTTTTTGCTTTTGGCTAAAAAAGCGGTTGTTGTATATGGGTTTGTCTTTATCTCACTGAATACAATTTTTTCCTTGTCGGAAAGCCCTTTTATCGCGCTGTTCTTTTCTCCATCATTTTCTCCATCATTTTCTCCATCATTTTTCATTAAAGGATTAGTGCTTTGTAGTAGGTTTTCGCGGTAGATGGTAACCTTAAAATCGCCGTCGTCTTTCCATACAGGAGCCAAAAGCCCCCATTCTCTACATTTATTGATGATATCTTCCGTTCCGGTTCCAGCGCGTTCCACATAACCTGCGAGGTACATTGCATTTGCGAGGTGCGGGTTAACAGGAATGGATTTGTGCGGCTTGGCTAGTTTTGTAATGGTCATGCCACGCGGGAGGGCTCCTGGACTCATCACTTCGAGCCTGTCGCTAAAAAGCATTACTTGTACGCTGGCGTTGCTGGTATAATCACGGTGGCAAACTGCGTTCACTATGGCTTCTTTTACCGCATCATAAGGAAGTTCAAATTTTGTCGGCACGGCGGCTGTTTCTCCGCTATCGCGAGTACCCACCCAGTTTCGAATGTGGGACATCACAAAATATGTCGCTTGGTCCACAAGTTCAAAAACATCTCCCTTGTAAATTTGGTAGTCGGCCAGTGGTTTTGAAACTTGATTTGCGAAGAATTGTATGCATTTGACTTCGGAGGTTATGAAATATTTTTGAGGATTTTTGCCAAACAGCAGTGCCGTTGGATTGAGAATCCTGCCGATATCGTTTATAAGCCCCAAAGAAGTCAGGATCCGTTCGGTGGAAGCCCCTTTGGGAATCTTAAAATCTCTTTTTCCCGTTGCGTGCTTTACGAAAGAGCGAATTTTATTTTTACTTAGACTTGATAATTGGATATCTGCGTTTGTTGATTCGTCAAATGGTTTTGTACAGATATAGTCCCTTGACGAAAGATAGTTGGCCAGGGCTTCATAAACCAAGTTTTGTAGTTCGTTATAATTGGAAAATGATTTACGTACGGTATCGGTGGAAACTTTTTTAATAAAGTTTATCTGTTTGATGTCGCAGATTTTATGTCTGTTCAATACGAAACAAATGCGTTCTTTATTATGTTTGCCAGCCTCATTGTATTCTTGTTCTGTTGCGGATATGCCTTGGCTGTTTACATTGCCGTAGGTTGTGCCGAGTAATCCTAAATAAATGTCGCAATCGCGTACTTCGTTTAGATAGACTTCCGAAGGATTTCGCTCTTGTGCAGGAACTTCTTCAAAAAGAAATACATCAAAGAAATGCCTAAGAATTATATCGTTGCAGATGTATTTTGCCAGTTGTTTTCGTTCTTTTACGAATTCTTTTTGAACGCTGCTGATAAATATCTTTTTCATTTCTATATAAACCTCTTGTTGAACATACAAGTTGAAAGCTATACATGCTCATATTTTTTTTTTACCCCTTCAGCAGGTAATCGTTGTTGATGACCTTCATGGACAGAGGCCCTTCGGCAATGCGGCTGTAGGTGGGTTCCTGCGGACGAATGACGATGCCCTCTTTATGGTGACCGCTTTCGTATTTGCCGCGGGCTCGCTCAATGAGTTCCGCTACGGTGGTATAGGGTAGCTGTTCGCCTGTTTCTTCGATGGGGACGTAATCGAGGCCAGCCGTTTCGCAGAATTTTTGCATTGCAGAAAGCCCAAGACGCCGATGAATGTTTATGTCGATGAGCGTGAAAACGAACCAGTTTGGGGCGAATAACTTAAGACGGTTCTTTTGGATTCCTTCGCCACAGAATTCACCCTGTACAGCGATGTTTTTGAGCCCGATGATTGCTGCTCCGGCCTCAATTTTTTTACGGATTTCGTTCTTATGGGCAAATTTCCAGAAGGGGCATTTTTCATTGTCTGCGTATTCGAAATTTCGTCCACATACGCCGAATTTTCCATCAATCAGGTACATTGTAACACTGGTTCCGTCCATCTTTGTGGAAATGTAGTATGGAATACTTTTGAATTCTTCGATGAGGCAGGGTTCCGCCTGCACGCGGATTTCGTCGGTTTTGGGGATGCCGTAAGGTATGGGGCCGATTGCAGTTCCGCTTCCGGTTGCGACTTCCGGCATACTCCACTTGCGAACTCCGAGAATTTCGGTGGCATCATCGCCGATTTGCGGTGTGTCTTGTTCTGTGTTTATTGGCAAAACTGTGAGCGGGAGCGCGAGTCCCTGAGAAATTTGCCCGCGGAAACGTTGCGTTTTCAGGAGAAAACCTTCGCCCATCAGGTCATTATTCTTGTAGCATGAATTTCTGAGAAATTCAAATTTTTTGCACACAGGCAGGAACGAGTCTACTTCAAAATAGACGCATAAATCGTCAATGCGGAATTCGCCTTTCTTGGCTACGCATTTCCAGCCCAACACCGATACGACCTCGATGCGGTCGGCTCCTTCGATGGGCTCAACGTTTAAAATTTTTTGTACGGATGCAAGTTTTCTTTCCATAATCTACTCCTTGTTATTTCTCGCTTGTGACTAGCGTCTGGCACATTTCATAGAAGTCATCGTTAACGACATATGCCCTAATGAAATCATGGACGCTACGATGATTGATCTCTATTCGCACCATAGGGTAATAGCGCTTGAAACTTTCCGGATTGTCCCTGATGTCGTCAAAAATATGTTGCCATTCAAAATCCATCAACTTAAGCGCACGATTTTGTTTTCCCAGGTAGCGACACCGGTCCTCATAATCGCCTTGGAAAAGTTCCGCAAAACGCGGTTCATTTATGCCCGTCTTGTAAAATTCTACCCATGATTTCATAGAATCCAAAAGTCTTGGCGAAACAGAATCCCCCTTCTGGAAGAATATGAAACGTTCTGTACTTCCTACATCATATTTCTTTTCTTTCTCAGCAAGTTTCTTGTTGAATTCGTCATGGAAATCGTTCAGTTTGGCGAAAACGTCCATTTCTCCGTCCTGCTGTTTTTTGTTCTTAACCTTAAGGTAGTCCTCAATGATTCCTTTGACATCGCATTTGTCTCCAAGCGATTCAATAAGTTGCGCTGTCAGTTCTTCCAAAGGAATGTAGCGTGCGACGCTGCGGTTTCGCGCACTCATAAACAGGATGCTCGCAAACTGCTTTTCGACACACATGGTCTCGGCGGTATTCTCATCCACTTTCAAGCAGTCGCGCATATCTTTTTCTGGCAAATAGATATTTGTAGCAAGAATCGTTTTGATGAATATTTGGAAAGGACTCTCGCCATTTTCCTCGGTTTTCTTTTTCTTGGGATCCATTTCCAGGAAAGATGAACAAACCCAAGCGATGGGCATGTTGTACGAAAGAATTTGCTGTATACTATCTGCAAAACCAACCGTGCCTAGGTATGAGTCATTCATTTTCTCCTTGATAAAAAGGTATTGTTCTTCGTCAGAAAAGTGCTCAGCGACAAATTTATAGTAGCGTTCATCCTTTGTGCCCAAATATGCCGCGGCGAACGATTCGAGCATTTGGCGCGGTTCAATGGGCAGCTGGCGAACCCTCTTGTAAAGGTCTTCCATACGGCACCGTAGTGGCATGCCAATCTTTTCTTTCAGGATTTTATTCGCCTTTTCTATGGCGCACTCGCATTGGCCATAGGTAATATCGCTTCCGCAAATCGCCTCGCCATTCAGTCGGTTATCCAAAAGACAGCCGATGGCAAGGAGCGCCATGTGGTACGGCTCTCCCTGCGTTTTACTATCCCAAAAATCTTGTACGTTCTTGACATACGGATTTTTAAAATCGACGATTCCTCTTTGCGCGAGGATATACATTAGTGGGTCACAGTATTTTTCTTCTTGCCTTGGTGTGTCGACTTTGCGGGGCAAAAAGAAGTCCTCGGCCGTCGCCATAAAGACTGCGTCTCCCTCGGTGAGCCAGCCGATTCCGCGAGGAAATTCTCGTTCTGCGCTCGATGTCGCTGCAAAATACTTTTGACCGAATTTTTCAAATTCCCGAATTTCGATTAGCCCCATCTTGTCAGCAAGTATAAGGGTTTCCTCGTAGGCCTTTTCCCATCGGACGGGATTAACCTTATTAGATGCGAGAAGGGAAATGTATACACCCATATATACTCCTTTTTTTTGAATGGTGTTGCTGAGGTCTTTGTTGGAATATACATTTTTCTAATGAAAAATACTACACCTATTGCTTTTGTTAAAATTTTAATGTATATTATTAGTGCATCAAAATTATTGGAGGCGGAATGCAGGTCGTGTATGCAGACAAGGAATTGGCTCGCTGTGCGGGTGACAAGGCCTATGCGGTGCGAAAAATGGGAAAAAGACGGGCGGACGCTTATTCAATAAGAATAGACGCTTTGCACCGAGCTGTTGATTTGGACGCTTTGAAAAATGTGGCAGGTCGTTTCCATGAGTTGACTGGAACTCGCGCAGGTCAATGGGCATGTGATTTGGACCATCCGTATAGGCTTATATTCAAGCCGGTTCTGAATAGTCTCGGAAATATTGTCGGATTGATTGTTGAACAAACCGTTTCGATTCTAGAAATTGTAGATTATCACGAGTAGGAGCGTTTATGCAGGTATATAGATGCGATGAATTGGCTGTGGTGACGCCACCTGGGCGGCATCTTGCCGAAAAACTTGAAGAAATGGGCCTTGACGCGAACGACTTGGCCGCGCGAATGGGTTACACGCCCAAGGCGGTAAATGATATTTTGCAGGGCAATTGCCGCATTACGCCGGATGTTGCTATTGCTTTAGAAATGGTTACGGAAATTCCGGCATCATTTTGGCTGCGCAGCCAGATTGCTTATGACGAATTTCTCTCTCGCGAGAGAATCAAGGCCTCGCTGACGGATCAGTCCCTTTGGAAAAAGTCTTTCCCTGATGAAGTTAACGTCCGCGAATGGGTGCAAGAAAAAAAGAACGAAAGCAAATCTTTAATGCCCTTGCTGAAATTCTTTGCCGTGGCTTCTCCGAAGGCGTGGGACGGCTACTACAAGAATGCCCGGCTGAAGGTGGCGTTCAGCATTTCGCTGGCCGAGGTCAAGGACCCTTATGCGACTTCGGCGTGGATTCGCCGTGGCGAGATTCTCTCGGACCGCGATCCGATGGAAAAACAGGAGCAGATTCCCGTCCGCAAGCGTCTGAAGGCGGCCCTCCCCGAAATCATCGCTTTTGCCGCGGCAAACAAGACGTTGCCGAAGCGTGAAAAGAAAATCACCTATTGGACTCCCGAGCCGGAAGTGGTCGACGACTGCATGACGGGCCTGCAAGAAATCTGCCGCAAAATCGGAATTCGCGTGCTGTTCGTTCAGAACTTCAAGAGCGCCCCGGTTTACGGCATGTACCGCTGGTACAAGGATGTCCCGCTAATCCAACTGCACGACCGCTTCAAGAAGCGCGAAACGATGTGGTTTACGTTCTTCCACGAACTTGCGCACGTGCTCTATCACGGCAAAAAGGGAATTTGTCTGCAAAACATCGAAATCACGCACAACTATCCCGAAAAGGAAGACGAAGCGAACTGCTTCGCTCAGAAGTGCATGATGGATGCTGGTTTTAAGGTGTAGGCGTCAAGCCGGAGTCTGTAACAGTTTCTTCCTTGGCCTCTGGTTCGGCGGTCGCACCGTCGAATATTGCCTCGAGCGAGTTGATCTTGTCCTTAATGTCGTTGCTGAACTTGAACGTGGGGACAAGGCGCTCCTCGATGAGGACTGTTTCGCCCGTGCGCGGGTTGCGAGCAGGGCGGGCCTTGCGGGGTTTGCAGGAGAAGGTGCCGAAGCCGCGGATTTCGATGGTGTTCCCGTCTACCAGCTTTTCGCCGACAAGTTCGAGGAACTGTTCCACTACGGTCTTGATGTCGCCCCGTACAAATCCGGTGGACTTGGCTATTTCTTGTATCAGACTTTGTTTCGTTATGTTTGGCACGACATAAAATATAGGTTAGCTTTTAAAAAAATTGGTGAGGACAATAAGAATTAAATATTTTTTTGGGGCTCTTATTGCGGAAAATTTGTGAATAGATGTGGTTAAAATGTTGAAGACTCCCAAAATCCCGAAAAAGACTTCCTTCAAGCTCCGTTCCATGGAAGTTTTCCCGAATACGATCCTCTCTCCGATGGACGGGGTGACAGATGCACCCTTCCGTCGGTTGTGTCGGGTGCTTTCGGGCGACCGCATGGGGCTCCTCGTGTCGGAGTTCGTGCCCACGGACGGCGATGCGGTGTTCAATCTGGATGGTCACAAGCAACTGAAATTTTTCCCGGAAGAGCGCCCGTTTGGTGTGCAGATTTTTGGCCGCTTTCCGGACCGCATGGCCGCTGCGGCTAGGAAAATAGCGGAATCCCTGCATCCTGATTATATAGAAGTGAACGCGGGATGCCCGGCGCCGAAGGTGGCGGGCAAGGGCAGCGGCTCTGGCCTGCTAAGGGATTTGCCGCGTTTGCAGGAGATTCTGCACGACGTGCGGGCTGCGCTGGACGGGTGCAGTGTGGATATGCCGCTCACGCTCAAGTGCCGTATTGGCTGGGATTCCGAAAGCATTAATATAATGGAGACGCTTGCGATTGCCGAGGGCGAGGGTGTCGAAATGCTCACGGTGCATGGCCGTACCCGCTTGCAGGGGTACAACGGCCTTGCCGATTGGGACTGGATCGGCAAGGCCGCGGCCGCGGCCAAGATTCCCGTCATTGGCAACGGCGACGTGAACGGTGTCGCCCGCGCGTTTGACTGCATCGAGAACTACGGCGTTGCCGGTGTCGCGATTGGCCGCGGCGCCATGCACAACCCGTGGATCTTCGGGCAGATTGCCGACGCTTGGGAGGGCAAGCCCGCGCGCGTGATTACCGCCGCCGAGGCGCTCGACGTGTTCAAGTTGTACTACGGGTTCAAGATCGAGGACGGCTCTACCGAGATGGGTGCGCTGGGTAGGCTCAAGCAGCTCGGCGCAAGGCTGTGCAAGGGATTTTGTATAGACGAGCAAGGTCCCCGAGCCTGCCGAGGGGCCGAAGCGGATGGTGCGGACTGCGAGTCGCAGGATGTCGCGATGCATATCCGCCAGACCCTGCTTACGGCGCAGAATGCCGACGAGTTCTTCGGCCGGTTGGAAGACCTCCGCAACGGCTTCGCGAAGGACCTGCGCTACGATCCGTCGCGCCTCGTGAACTTGAACGGCGCCAAGGAGACCGAACTCAAGTTTGGCGACCAGTTCGCGGGCCGCTGAAAGCTCTAAAATGCCCTCGGGGCGTATAAAAGTTTGATTTTTACCCTTTTTATACGCCCTTTTTGCAAAATTACGAACTAACTAGTCAATTAAAGGGCGCCTTTGCGAGCTTGGGGGGCGTATAAATCCGCAATTTTACTCCGCTTTATACGCCCCGCACGAAAAAAAAACCATTTTCACACCCCGCACGAAAAAAACATCCATTTTCACGCCCCTTTTCCTCAAAAAACAGGTGTACTCAAAAAAAATCTCAAAAATTTTGAAAAAGGTATTGACTTTGAGTCAAATTTTGAGTACATTTAGGGCATGGACAAGATTATTGACATATTTCAATTCACAAACTTCCGCAAGTACCTGGACGAATACCAGGCGGCCCGCGTGCAGACAGACCCTGATTTTACTAGGGCTGGAGCGTGTGTGCTGCTGGGGCTCCCCAAGACACGCAGCTACTATAACGACATTATCAAAGGGAAAAAGCTTTCCAGCCGGATGGTTCCCAAGTTTGTAGAAGTGCTTGGCCTGAATAAAAAAGAAGCCAGGTATTTCGAGACCATGGTGAATATGGACCAGGCGAAAACTGCGACGGAACGGAACGCTTTTTTCGAGGAACTGCTGAAGCAGCATCCGGATTCCCACCGCATCTTGAACGAAGACGCCTACGAGTATTATAACCACTGGTACAACAGTGTGCTGTTTACAGCGTTGGAAGTTGTGGATGTTTCGGACGACCTTGAACCTATCCAGAAGTTGATTTCCCCGAAAGTGTCTGTCGGCACGTTGAAACGTTCTCTGGAATTGTTGGAACGCCTCGGTTTTGTGCGGAAGAACGAAAATGGTTTCTGGAAAAGTTGCCGCGACTCGGTGAGCAGTGGCACCTATAACAATAGCGATTTGGTGCGCCAGTACCAGTTGCAGTGCTTTGAACTTTCAAAACAGGCTTTGCTTGCAGGTGACGAAAGTTCCTCGGATATGGCGACTTTCACTTTCAGTGTTTCCGATGATGCGTTCAAGGCGATTGCCAAGGAAATTCAGGGCCTAAAGGCTAAGGTGCGTAAGATTATTATGCTCGACAAGAAAAAGGCGACTGGTGTTCACCAGTTAAACATTCATTTATTCACAAATTTGAAAAAATAAGTTTAGGAGGATCCAAAAATGTTTATTGAAAAGTTGACAAAGACGGGTCTTGCTGTGGCGTTGCTTGGCATGGGAATATTCACTGGCTGTAGCGATGACAACTCCAGTATGGCATCGACGCTGAGCGAGACGAATTCTGGAACGCCCATTGCGAAGGTGGATACGTCCTTGCTCCGTAAGGATTTTTATGAAGGAGTTCCTTGCGGATCTCTTTTGGAGGAGGATTCACCTGGGCCTTCTGCGCTGGCCAGAAAATCGGCCTTCGCATATGATGATGACGAATTTATTGCCCGGCCCGAATGTGGCGGGACATACAGGGATATTTTACTTTATATAAATTCTCGGGTGCGTGTGGTGGATTCCGACGGAAATCCGATGGTTGGCGCGAAAGTTTATAAAGACCGCTGCGCTTACGATGACATGGGGTGCCAGTATGTAACGGATAGCGACGGCTACGCCTATATCGACAGTGTGAACTTTCTTACGTACTGGGAAAAGTATGAGGGTGCCTTGGAAGAAGTTGGTCCGGAGAAGGCTTATGCGCGTATTTATGAACGATTGCAGTTGCGTGCAATTTCTGCGGATTCAAGCTATGGCGCAAACATCTATGCGAGTTATTCCCGCGCCAGTTTCGTGGAACTCAATGGCGAGCAGGTTGCCGAACTCCGGCCCATTGCGCTGGAACCCGTGTACACGACAAAACTGTATCTGGATTCCATTCATGTACTGAGTAGCGAGGGTGCTGATGAGTTTATCGAGGAAAATGGCTTTGGCATTTGCGTGAATGTGAAACACGCCTACGATATATATGTCTATGCCGAAGAACTCTTGCCGTCGTATTTCTACCCCTGCCAGATGGTGACCGAAGAAGACAAGAAGAACGGCTACGTCATGGTCTACGGGCTCCCCGAGAATGTCTACTGGATTTCCATTGGCAATCCGAATGGCCAGATGAGCATGGGTAGCGACTCCCTGGTGGTAAAGCGCCCGAATTAAAGACCTTGTCCAGAACATTGCTGTATTTATATATATTTCGGTAAAAGAGGTATATATGGCGATGAAACTGGTATCTTTTGCGGCGCTGTCCGCGTTTGCTATTCCCGTGCTTGCCGCGCAGAACGTGGTCAAGGTCAACGACCTCCATCCGGGCATTGCCATCAACAAGGA
>JAEERM010000077.1 GCA_016285835.1 Fibrobacter sp. | reverse complement strand
ATATGTTCTCTCATCGGTCAAGTTCTCCAGCAATGATGTTGAGGCCGGAAAGTACAGCCATGGAGTCGGCAAGCATGCCCCCTTCCACGAGTTCGTGGAACGCGGCGAACTGCGTAAGGCAGGGCGGGCGCACCTTGATGCGGTACGGATGGCCGCTGCCGTCAGAAACAATCGTAAAGCCGAGTTCGCCGTTCGCGCACTCGCTGCCACAGTAGAATTCGCCTTCGGGGACGCGGATACCTTCATACACGCTCTTGAAGCGGCCGATGAGGCCTTCCATGTCCTGATAGGCCAACTTGTGCGCCGGCACGCGGATGCGTGGGTCGACAATGTCGACCGGGCCCGGAGCGAGACGCTTCAGGGCCTGGCGCACAATCTTCACGGATTCCTCGATTTCGGCCATGCGCACCTGCAAGCGGTCGTTGCAGTCGCCCTGGGTACCCACGACAACTTCCCAGTCGTAGGTTTCGTAATCGTAATAAGGTTCGTCCTTGCGCAGGTCAGATGCGACACCCGAGGCGCGGAGGCAGGGGCCCGTCCAGCCGTAGCTGATGGCGCGTTCAGCAGAAATCTTGCCGATGCCCACGGTACGGTCAAGGAAGATGCGGTTGCGGTCGAGACACGCGTGCAAATCCTTCAAAGCCTTCTCCGTCGAATCAAGAGCGGCGAGCACATCCTGCTCGAAGCCGTCGTAGCTGTCGCGGTAGAGGCCGCCGATACGGGCATAGCTGTTGGTGAGACGTGCACCCGTGAGCTTTTCCCAGATGCACATGATTTCTTCACGCGGGTTGAACGCGTACATGAACGGAGTCGTGCCACCCAAATCCTGGAAGGCCGCCGCAATGCACACAAAGTGGTCGTTGATACGGCTAAGTTCGTTCACAATCACGCGGAGCACCTTGCAGCGTTCCGGGATTTCTACGCCGAACATCGTCTCCACCGCACGCACGTAGGCGATATTGTTCATGATAGCCGAGCAGTAGTTGAGACGGTCGGTATAGGGCAACACTTGCTGCCAGGTCCCGCGTTCGACCATCTTCTCGAAACCGCGGTGCAGATAACCGATTTCTTCCACGCTCGCGACAATCGTCTCGCCGTCCATGGCGGCCAAGAAACGCAAGCAGCCGTGGGTCGCCGGATGGCTCGGTCCCACGTTCAAGGGCATCAAGTTCAGCTTTTCGCCATTAGGATCCAGTACGATCATTCTTTGATACTCCCTTCGAGATATTCGTTGTCGTTGGTCCCGACTTCCTTGCTACGCTGGACAACCCTGTAACCGAGGTCTTCCAGACGCTTTTCCAAGGCCGGGAGCAGATAGTCGTTGGTGGAGAGCCACTGGCGCTTCTGGGCCGGGTAGTCCTTGCGCAGCGGATGTCCAACAAATTCCACGTGGTTCAACAGGCGGCGGAGGTCCGGATGGCCCGTGAACACGATACCGAACTGGTCGAACACTTCGCGCTCGTACCAGTTGGCGTTCGCGAAAAGATCACTGATGGTCGGAACCTTCAAATCGGCCTCCCCGACCAGCACCTTCAGACGGATGCGCGCGCCCGGGACGGACATGCTCTTGAACGCATAGGAGATGGCAAAGCGCGGACCTTCGTGGTTCGGGTAAGTCAAGTAGTCGATACCCGCGATGTCCACGAGCATTTCGAACTTGATAGCGGCAGAGTCCTTGAGGAACAGGGCCACATTGTGCAGGTAGGCAGCACTCACGATGGCGGCCACGCCCCACTTGTCTTGCGTATCGCGCTTCGCGCCAAACTTTTCCTCCAGGACGGAGAAGATATCTTCAACAGTATTCATTCCCTACTCCTTCCAGAACTGAGCCTTCTTGACGAGTTCCTGCTCTTTGGACGCCACGAAGTCCTTGATGTCCACGACTTTTTCGCGGGCAAAATCCTTGGCGGCAGCTTTCGCCTCGGCAGTCTTCGCCTTGATCATTTCGAGCTGGTCCTTCACGCGTTCGGCACGCTGCTTCATGTAGGACTCGTCCTTGATTTTCTTCTGCAAATCGAACATCGCATCAAAGAACGCTTCCGGGCGAGAGGGGCAACCACCGATATACACGTCCACCGGGATGATGTGGTCGATCCCCGGAACCGTGCAGTAGCAGTCGTAGAAGCCGCCAGAACAAGCACAGGCGCCCATGGCAATCACCCAACGCGGTTCAGCCATCTGTTCGTAGATGCGCTTGAGAATAGGAGCCTGCTTGTAGGTAATCGTACCCGCGACAAGCAACACGTCGGACTGGCGCGGAGTAAAACGCACGTACTCTGAACCAATACGGGAAAGGTCGTAACGACCCACTTCCGTACTCATGAACTCGATTGCACAACATGCCGTACCGTAAGGGAACGGCCAAAGAGAATTCGTCCTGCCCCAATTGACCAAAAAGTCCAGGGAGGCCGTTATGATATTCGGCTTATCTGCCTCAGCTGTCATAGAGGATACCTCATAAAATGCGCGAAAAAAATAGAAATTTTGTATTCTTTCCAATCCAAATAGGCGCGAAAAATCCCGCCCCATCAGGGCCCGCGGCCGAAGCACTTCCTATCATGTTGATTTTCAACGACTTACAAAATCCTTACCAAATAAGGGGCGTTTGAGGTGATAAAAAACACGACCGGCATAGTAAATCGCCAATAAAAAAACTAAATTTGGCTCGGTTTTTGAAATAGGGTAGAACATGGAAAGTATTTTCTGTAGCAATTTGTTCAGGGATTTCTGGAACGCGACATACAACAAAGCGCTCTCGCCTGCACAGACTTTGGAAAATCTCTCCGCAGAAATACTCCCCTTGACCAAGGCGCTGGGAATTGCACGGATTGACGTCGAAAAGCAATCCTCTAAAACACCCGACGAAAAAAAGGCCACGGGCGGTTCGATTCGGATTTTCGACAAAGGCACAGCAACCGACAATCCAGTCGTTTCAGCTTACGGTAGCAACGAAAGCGGCCTCACGACCATCAGCGTATACCCGGCCAAGGGCAACGAGTTCTCGACAGATGCACTCAAGGACATTAAGTTCCTCTCTTCCATCATCAGCGCCCTGCTGGAACATTCCAGACTCACCGACCTCATCTACCAGGCCACCATCACCGACGCGGCAACAGGAGTGCACAACCCGCACTACCTCGTGCAGATGGGAAACATGCTCGAAGGAAAAGGGCTGCTTTCCAAATACACGGCCTTCTTCATCAACCTGAAGAACTTCAAGTACGTAAACAAGTCGCTCGGCCCGGAACCCAGCAACAGGGTGCTCACCATCTACGCGCAAAGCGCGAAAGCCTTCCTCAAGGAAGGCGAGGTGTTCGTGCGATTGGGTGGCGACAACTTCTTCGCGCTCATCTTCAGCGAACGCACCAACGACTTTTTAAACAAGTTTGTCATCTTCCCCATCAACGAGCGCAAGCAGGGAAGCGAGCTCATCGTGCAGGTCATGGCCCGCATGGGCGTCTACCGCGCCATAGAAGGCGACACGTTCAACGAGCTCATGAACAAGAGCGCCGTCGCACTCGACCTCGGAAGAAACGTGCTCAACAAGGATATCACGCTGTTCAAGCCCGAGATGATGGAAAAGGTCATGTACCAGAAAAAGGTGTCGACCTCTTTCCCGCGTGCGCTGAACGACGGCGAGTTCATCATCTACCTCCAGCCCAAGATCAACCTGTACGACAACAACATGCACAGTGCAGAAGCTCTTGTCCGCTGGGTTCACGACGACCGCATCATCCCGCCCGCAGAATTCGTCAACATCCTGGAGAAAGAAGAATCCATCTGCAAGCTCGACCTGTACGTATTCGAAAGCGTCTGCAAATGCCTCAGAAAATGGCTGAACGCAGGGCTCCATGTCGTCCGCATTTCATCGAACTTCTCCAAGCGCAACCTGCGCAACCAGAATATCGTGAACGAGATTCTCTCCATCATGAAGAAGTACGATATCGACAGCAAGTACATCGAAATCGAACTGACCGAAATTTCGGACTACGACGATTACATGGAATTCGAAGGTTTCGTCAAGAAGTTGAGGAGAAACGGCATCTCGGTCGCCATCGACGACTTCGGGACGGGTTATTCCACAATGAACGTCCTCAAGAACCTGGATGTCGACGTCATCAAGATAGACAAGTCGCTCATTGACAACCTGGAAAATCCGAAAAAGGAAGACGAAATCGTCATCCGCAATATTGTGAACATGATTAACGAGCTGAGTATCGATACCATCGCCGAAGGCGTGGAAACTCCG
This sequence comes from Fibrobacter sp., assembly GCA_016285835.1. Lineage (GTDB taxonomy): Bacteria > Fibrobacterota > Fibrobacteria > Fibrobacterales > Fibrobacteraceae > Fibrobacter. Next base: position 12,342 of record JAEERM010000077.1, on the reverse strand, counting down.
GCCCAGGTCAAGTTCCTCAAGCGCATCCACTGCCCGTTGGTCCAGGGATTCCTTTTCGACCAGCCGCTAACCATCAGCGACTTCGAAAAGCGCCTCAAGGCCCCCCACTACTACGAAAGCATCTAGGCGCTCCCACGGGAGCCCCATAGCACAATTATTCCGCAGGGAGAATTATCTCGATGTGGCGGGTGCTCACATTCAAGAAATGCGTCCTGAACAAGTCGCGTTCGGAACGGTCGCTGACCTTCACCTGCGTCACAGCGATGAAGTCCTTGTTCTCGCGGATATAGTCCGTAAGGCGTTCGTCACGGAGCGTGTCGATTTCGCCGGTGATAATAAAACTGTCTGTCCATATTTTTACGAGCATGACGTAAATATAAAGATTTTTCCTTCCTGAACAGCCCCCTACGAGCACGAAATGCATATTTATCGCATTTTTTTGTTGCCGAATGAAATTTTGAAAGTAGATTCAAGTTAAATATCATAAAAAGAGGTTTATCATGGCTACAAAGACTGTTAAGAAGAAAACCAAGTGCGACATAGATGCGGCAACCCCGAAAATGGCTTATTACGATTCGAAGTTCATCGAAAGCGACGCCGGCAGGACCATCCGCATCCTTTCTGAATTTTTTGAACCCCAGCAGATTTTCGAGGACGAAGAAATCAAGAACGCCATCGTGTTCTTCGGTTCCGCAAGGACGCTTCCGCCCGCCGAAATCAAGAAACTCCGCAAGAACTGCAAAGACAAGAAGGAACTCGACCGTCTCGCCCGCCTCGAAAAGGTGGCCCAGTCCTACGACGACGCCCGCGAACTCGCCGGACGCCTCGGCAAGTGGGCCAACAACCGCCGCAAGGGCTACGCCATCATGACCGGTGGTGGCCCCGGCATCATGGAAGCGGGCAACCGCGGCGCAAACGACGTGGGCACGCCCTCCATCGGCCTCAACATCAAGCTCCCGTTCGAACAGCACCCGAACCCCTACATCGACAATGGACTGAGCCTGCAGTTCCGCTACTTCTTCATCCGCAAGTACTGGTTCCTCCGCAAGGCCCGTGCCCTCGTTGTGTTCCCGGGCGGCTTCGGCACCTTCGACGAAATGTTCGAAATGCTCACGCTCATCCAGACCGACAAATACGCCCAGCAGCTCCCCGTAGTCATCTTCGATTCCAAGTTCTGGAAAAAGGTGGTGAACTGGGAATACCTCGCCGAGGCAGGCATGATCAACAAAGAAGACCTCAAGCTCTTCAGGTTCTGCGATACCGTCGACGAAGCCTACGATTTCATCACCGGGACGCTCGACAAACAAGAAGAAGAGTGGACCATGTTCAACGGGAACCGTAACGGCAAGAAAAAGTAACCTTTCCCGAGAAATCCCCCAAAGCGCCCGGCCACACGGGCGTTTTTTAATATATATTCCTTTATATGAACGAAAACGTGAAAAGCCTCGTCAAGAAAGTCAAGATTCATCACTACGTCGTGTTCGCGGCAATCCTCGCCATGGGCATATTCAACGCAGTGACGATATACTCCCCCATTATCCAGCAGAGCCAACGCGAAGACCGCATCGCCGAGAGTTTCAACACATGGTGGGAAGAAGAAGGCGCACCGAAGTTCATGGCGATAGGGCTCAAGGCCGACGAAAAAACACGAGCCGAAGAATTCGAGCAGTACCGCGACCGCTACTTGCAGCAGAACCACACCTACATCATCGAGGACCGCATCGCCGAAATGCGTCAGGAATTCCGCACGTGGTGGGAAATTGGCGGTGGCAAGGAAGAATACGCAAAAGACCACAAAGTCTACCCGAACGAACGGATTTTTGAACAGGAATGTTACAAGTGGATTAAGAAATATACCGACAAGCACGCACGCTACGCCATGGCCTTTGTTCCCAAGGACGCAGAATACGAGAGGCTCCTTACCTCCTGGATTCTCACTCCGGGCATGTTGAACTACGCCATATTTGCGATATTCTTCTTGTTCGCCTACGTGCAACTTTCCAGGCGCTGGGGCGCTGCCGTCACACTCGGCAGCTTCGCAGGAGCTGTCTTAGTAGGCGGTGTCGGAGTAGTCCTCTGCACGTCGACAAGTTTCTTTGACCACTTTGTAGGCGATCGGTACATGGGAGCAAGCATCGCGCTCGCCTTCATGTTGGGCGCAACTAGTTTCGGGCTCACAAAAGACGCAGTCCCCGGTACTGTGCGCGCAGTGGCCATCATCGGAGCAGTCATCGACCTCATCGCAAACGCACTCGGTTATGGTGGCATTTACGGAGCCGTCGCCCTGACATCGATTGCGACATTCGCCCTCGGGGCCGTCGCCGGATTAAAAATCCCCAACCGCAAAATTAGCCACGAAGAGCGGAAGGCGAACGCCCTCGAAGAACGCATCCGCAAGACCGCATCGAACAATCCTATCGCCATGCGCAAGGCAAAAACTCGCGCCCTTATCAAGGACGGTCTGCAAGAAGCGAACGAAGCCCGCTACGAAAAGGCGCAGCAAATCTTGACCCAGGCCATGTCTTCGCTCCTGCAAGAATACCCCATCGACACGGCAACAGCAAAAGACCTCACCGAACGCATGACAAGCCCGAGCATGTACATCAGCGTCCCCAGCGTGCAGTGGCTAGAATGGGGCGAAACAGCCAAGGGCAAGAATAGCGCCGAAATCGCGCTCATGCTGCTCGAAAAAGGGCTTTCGATGGAGAAAAACGAAAAGCTCGCCCGCAGGGCACTTTTCAATATCGGAGAAATCAGGGTGGCCAAGGGGCTAGACCGCGAAGAAGGCCTGCGCCGCCTCAATCAGGTGCTCAGCCTCGGCGAAGGGGATGCCCTCGCCATCCAGGCAAAGCGGCTTATCGAACTCGCTTCCAAGAAGCAGGGCTAAAAAAGCTTACTTCTCGTTCGCCAAGTAAGCGCGCCACGTTGTCGCAAGCAACGTTTCCAAATCGCTGTACTGCGCCTTCCAGCCAAGGACTTCGTGAGCCTTCTTGGGGTTGGCCACAAGTGTCGCAGGGTCGCCCGGGCGGCGTTCCACAATGCGGTACGGGCACTTGCGACCGCTCACCTTCTCTGCCATGTGGATCACGTCGAGCACGGAACTCCCCTGCTGCACGCCGAGGTTCACAATCAAGCTCTTGTTGTTCTTCTGCAGGTAATCGAATGCCATCCCGTGACCGATCGCAAGGTCGTTCACGTGGATATAATCGCGCACGCCCGTGCCATCCGGTGTATCGTAGTCGTTACCGAACACGAGCAGTTCCTTGCGCTTGCCGAGTAACGCCTCCATCACCACCGGAATCAGGTTCGCCGGATTCTTCTCGAGCCCGTTGATACGCCCCTTTACGTCGTAGCCAGCGGCATTGAAATAGCGGAGCGCCGCAAATTTGATACCGCGAAGCTGATCGTACCACTTGAGGAAACCTTCGATGGCGAGCTTGGTGTAGCCGTAATAGTTCTCGGGATTTGTCGGGTGTTCCTCGTCGACAGGCTGGTACTGCGGAGAACCATAGGTAGCCGCGGAGCTCGAGAACACGAAATACTTGACTCCAGCAGCCGATGCCGCGTTCAGGATATTGATGGACCCTGTGATATTGTTGACGCTGTATTTTTCGGGATTGAGCATCGATTCGCCAGCAGCCTTGAAAGCGGCCAAATGGACCAATCCTTCCGGCTTGAAGTCTTTGAGGAATTTTTCAATCTCGTCGGGATGGAGAATGTCGCCCTTCACAAAGCCCGCTTCCGGGAAAAGGTTCTGTTCCAAGCCACTCGAAAGATTGTCAAACACACAAACTTCATGACCACGGTCCAAAAGTTCACGCACCGTATGCGAACCAATATACCCAGCACCACCAATAACAGCTATTTTCATAACAAAGTCCTCTTTATAAATCTACTTCTCCACCGAAATCAGTTCGGGGTTTCCGCGTCCGGGGAGCGGACGGAATATTTTTACGTTAGCCTGTACAGCAGGGCCACCGAAAGCCTTCATCTCGCAGACGAAAAGGAAATTCGTCCCCGCCACCACCTGCGTAGAAACACTCAACGGTTTCAAGCCCAGGTAAGCATAATCTTTTGTCGCCTCGGCAAACACGGCAGAATCTTCGGCCACAAGCGGGCGTTGCTCGGAGTAGCCGCCCATGAGCATTTCGTCGGTCTTGCCCGATGCAAGGTCTGCAAAGAACGACTCAACTTCGGCCTTCGCCTTTTCGATACCGCCCTCGGCGTTGATGCGCTTGTTGGTAATTCCATAGGCAAGCGTCACGTTGGCCTGCGGTTCAAGTTCCTTGAGTTCTGCGGCACTCGCCTTGCGGCCACCACTGCCAAAGGTACAGAACGGGACCACCACCTTGCCGCTCAAATCATTGGAATCGAGGAAGGTGTATATCGGCGGGGTGAACGAGCCGAACATGATAGGATAACCCAAGAAAACCGTATCGTACTGGGCAAGGTCAATTTTTGCATTCACGAGGGCAGGCCATTGCTTGGATTGGCGCTGCGCACCCACCTTGGCAATCGTGCTGTCGTAAGTAGACGGGTAAGGTTCCACAAGTTTGAGTTCGATAACATCGGCATTCCTCGCCTCTTTGAAAATACTCGCCAGCTTTGCAGTCGAGCCTGTCTGCGAGAAGAACACCACCACCGATTTTGCAGAGGCAATCGGTTCTTGCGCCTCGGGCAGTGCATCCACACGCTTTTTGGACTGGTCTCCCTGCCCATCACAAGCAGTGAACATCGTCGCGACAGCAACCGCAGACGCCGCAAGAATCCATTTCAGTTTACAAGGCATAACAACCTCCTGTAATATTTCCACCTAAAAGATAGCCATACTTGCCATAGCAAGTCCAGCCTACATCAAGGAATTCACTTCTTCCGCCGTCAAGAAGCGCCATCCGCCATTGCCCAGCGAATTATCTAGAACCACGGGGCCAATGGATTCGCGTTTAAGTGTTTCCACATGGTTCCCGATAGCAGCAAACATGCGGCGCACCTGGTGGTACAACCCTTCGCCAATACTCACGACGACAGAATTCCCATCGCGTTCAATCGCACGGGCAACAACCTCGCGACGTTCCCCCTTGAGCATCACGCCCTTCAGGAGTTCCGCCTCTTGTTCCGCTGTAAACGGGCGAGCAAGCGTCACGCGGTATTTCTTCAAGAATCCCTTCTTGGGGCTTTCGACCCTATGGATAAAATCGCCCTGGTTCGAAAGTAGCAACAATCCGGTAGAATCAGCGTCCAGGCGGCCCACCGTCTGGATACCCATTGCCGTAAAACGGTCGGGCACAAGTTCAAAGACCGAGCGGTGGTCACGGGCGTTATGGCTACATTCCACATCGAGCGGTTTATCGAGCATCACGTACAACTTTTCTTCTGTCGTCACTTCTTCGCCATTCACGGTAATGCACGCAGGCCTTTCCGCAAATTCCATGAACGGGTCTTCTACAACCTGGCCGTCCAATTCCACGAGCCCCATGCGCACAAGCGCACGCGCTTCCTTGCGGGAACCGAAACCAATCGACGAGAGCAGGCGATCCAAAGTCAAAGCAGGCATTATTCCTCCACCATCCAGCCGACAATCTTTTTACGGACAAAACCAAGTTCCGGCAATTCACCCGTCTTGAGCACATGCGCACGGCGGCGCCAGAACGACAGGAAAAGGACTGCAACATAAAACACGGCAGCAAACAACAGGAAAAACACGCGGCAAAGGTTCGTCTTCGCATGAATCGTCCCTGCAGTACACAAATCCTTGTCGCGACACCAGTCCATACGGATGTCCCACGATTCCAAATACGGGAAGCCCTTCAGCACAGCATTTGCTGCCGCCCCGTAACCCATCGTGACATAGTCCGCACGGATTCCCTCGACATAGCAGTTCTCGAACCGGATATTGAACAACTTAAAAATGATTCCAAGCAATCCCTTCACGTAACGGTATGCACGGCTATCCAATTCCGGTGTGAGGAGTATCGTCCAGAATTCCGTCTCCGTCAGTTTGCGTTTTTCCTTTTTCTCAGGGGCCGGTTCTGGAGCATCATGATTTGAAGCCGTTTCAACAGGTGCAGGCTTTACAGATTCTATTTTAACAGGTTCTGTCTTTGCGGGTTCCGCTTCTTTCGGTTCCACCCTGGCTTGCGCCTTGATTTCCGCCAGTTTATCTTCCACAGCAGGGGGTGGAGTGGCTACGGGTGCTGCTTTCTTTTCCACCTTCGGCGCAGGAGCCGTCGCAACGAATTCCGGCATAAAGGCTTCGTCGTCGTCCACGATGTCGCTATCTAGGTCTCTATCATCCTCATGGGGCTTCGCATCACGTTTCTCGCGACCCCACTTTTTTTCTCCGGACCACAGTTTCTTTTTAAAAAAGAAAAGGCGAACCTTGCCACCATGTTCGCCAGCCTCGAATTCGGCCCTGAACCGGAACGGGAAAAACAGGGCGACCAAAACGAGGACGCAAATAAACGATATAAGCCCGGTGAGAAATCCGCCCATCACTTCTCGGCTTCGTCGGCCTTCTTGCTGATAATGTCAATCAGTTCGGCAAAACTCTTGTCCTTCAAGATCTGGCTGAACTGGTCCTTGTAGTTACGGGCCGTGGAGAGGTCGTCGATGACCAGGTCCCAAGCCTTCCAGGAACCGCCCACGAGGCTCATCTTGTATTCCAAGACAGATTCCTTGCCCTTGTTCCAGAGATGGGCCGTCACACGAGCCTCGTCGGAACCCTTCATCTTGGCCGGTTCGTAAATCGTAGAATCAGCGCGGTAGAGTTCAAGTCGCTTCGCACTGGAGTTGCGGACCATGCGCTGGAACTCCGCGACAAATTTTTCCTGCGAGGCGGCATCCTGCTTTTCCCAGTCGGCCTTCGCAAGGGACTTCTTCGCCAAGAGGGCAAAGTCGAACGAATCGTTGAGCAACGACTTAACCCTTTCGGTTTCCTTGGCGCTGCGGTTCGACTTCTTGAGCAAAGTCTGGAGTTCCGCATCCTTCTTCTTGATAACTGCAACCGGGTCGTCTGCAGCAAAGGCGACGACAGCAGCACAAGCAAACATGACAAACAATTTCTTCAACATCCTAATCTCCTGTTTTTTTAACCATGTACACCATATGGAAGTCCTTCAGGGACCATCCCATCTTCGCAATCAACTGGGCAAACTCCACATTGTATTTGCAAACGGCGAAATAGTAATCCTTCTTGACCGAAACATTCTGGGTGTAAGCCGACACAAGATCGCCGGACTTGGACTTGTCCAAGTCGTACTGCATAGCCGCACCCTTCAAAATAGACTCCGTCGCGCGCAAGCTTTCTTGCAGGGCGTCCATTTTTTCCTTGGCGGCCACGACCTGGTAATACTGTTCCTCGGCTTTTGCGACAAGGCCACTAACAGCATAGGCCTCCTTCAACTGTAAGCCATGGTATTCCGTGCGTGAAGCCTTGTACTTCTCCCAGTTGCTCCAGAAATTCAGACGATAACGCAACCCTATACCGATAGCACCAGAAAGCCTGTTAACCGCATCCTGTGCAAAGGCGTTCTTCTGCATCACGCTGCGGTTTCCGGCCCAACTTTTTACGTACTCGAACTCGCCCATGATAAAGAACTCCGGCGCAAGTTTCGCCTCGGACAAATCCATCTGCAAACGACGTGCACGGAGACCGGCGGAAAGCTGGCGCAGTTCGGGATGGTGCTTTTCTGTCATTGTGCGCACGTCTTCGAGGCTCGGCAGAGGCTCCGTTCGCGGGAGGAGCACTGTATCCTCGGCCACGAAAACATCCCCCTCCTGCAAGCCAAGAGCAAAACGAATCGCCAACTGGACGCGCTTCATGCCAAGTTCAGCTTCCGTCACCCCTTCCTTGACCGTGTGCATTTTCGCCTTGAGGTTCAAGAAATCCATCTGGGAAACATTCGGGTCGTCGTCGTCCAGCGCCTCTTCCATCTGATCGTAAGCTTTGTCGACTTGCTGCTTTGCATCATCGGCCAGGCGCTTCATTTCGAGCGCGAGCAAATAATTGTAGTAGTACGTCTGGTATTCTACATCTTTCTTGTGGAGCTGGTTTTCTATTTCGAAACTCTTCTGCTGGAGGTCGGCCTGCAGCGCTTCCTTCCCCGTGCGGTACTGCCCGAGGTTTAGTGGCTGCACGAACTTGCCCTCGACCCCCCAGAACGGTCCCATCCTGGAAAAATCGTACTTTTCGGCTTTCTCGACACCGAGAGTATCACCATTCTCGTTGAAATAGTAATCGTTGTATTCCTTGAGGCCCGGCGCAGGCCCCACCATCATCGAAATCGTGAACGTAGGAAGGATGGCTTCCGCCTTGAGAGCGCTAATTTTGTCTTTCTTGGCCTCAGTACCATAGCGCAACTCATCGACCTGCGGGTCATACGAAAGCGCAGCCTCAACAAAGTGGAGACAGTCGTAGCGGACCTCGGCAGCAAAAGCGAGCCCGGCAAGCAACAGTGGTACCAGCGGACGAATAATCACGATACAAATTTACTAAAATGAAAGTCGCGCGAGATCCCAATATTTCGAAATAACCCTGTCGTAGTAACGGGATGGAATCGGTTGGCCGTTCGCAATCATCTTGTCCACGGCCGCATGCCCCAGATTGTAGGCCATCAATGCGGATTTCAGGTTACCGTACTTTCCCAGTAGGCGAATCAAGTAAGCAGAACCTACAGCGACGTTCACTTCTGGTCGCAATAGATCTTCGGTTGACTCAATGATGAGGCCAAATCGCGCCCCCATCAGTTGCGCCGTTTCCAGCTTGATTTGCATAAGCCCCATCGCGCCGGTTTCCTTGCCGGAGCGGCCACGGCCACGCGCGTTCGGGTTGCCGCGGCTTTCCTGCGCCACCACGGCGAGAATCAGGAGCGGGTCGATATAGTACGACCTAGAAATTTTCCAGATTTGTTCCGCAAGCACCGTGCGTGTTCCCTGAGTCAACTTGTTCTTGGAAAGGTAGTTCAGCGCACGGTCAATCTTCACGTAGTCAATCGTCCACTTGCCCCACGTATCCAGCTGTTCCAAGTCACTCCGCAGCATCGATTCCTGCTCGGCCAAGTGCGCCAAGGTATTCGCTCTCGAAAACCAGCATACGCCAAAGGCAACAATCAAGGCAAACAGCCCGGCAAGAATCAGCACCATCAACGGCGGAGATATCTGGATGCTATTTTTCACGCCTGTCGTTCTCCAGGTATTCCAGGTACGAAACCCAGTCCTGTATAGCACCGAAAGAACTGAGCATTGTCGTATCCTGGACAACGCCGAGCTTGCGCAGCGGGCCAATGGAAGATTCCAGCTTGTCTATTTCGCGGACATAGCGGTCCTTCTGGCTCTGTAGCGCGATAATCTGCGCCTGCTTGTCCACAATGTCGCGCCCCTGCGAGACAACGATAAGGAACATCGTCACCGCCCAGCCGATGATGAGCAGCGCCGTCGCGATGGCGACAGAAGGGCTCAAGCGAAGCCCGGTCTTTTTGCCGTAATGAATTCCGACCTGCCACATCTGTTTCGCGATACCCGAATGTCTGTAGTCGTCGCGACTCGCGTAAATTTCGAAAATGTTGCGGTACTTTGCAAAATACTGTTTCTGTTCCTCGTTATCGAACAGCAGTATAAGCGCGGAACCCTGCCCGCGCACGCGGTTCAACAAATCCAGGAAGAAGACGATGTACTCATCCGTCGCGAAGTGGGCATCCTGCAAATTGAAGAAGAAAAAACAGCCGGGCCCGTCGGTAAGCATCTCAATCTTTTCGCGGACAGCAGCAAGCTGGAACACGCCCAGGGAACCGGACAACTTGATTTCGACGTCCTCGCCGCGATCGTCTACGCTAATATCAATCAAATCCGCCTTCATCTGAGAATCTTCCTTTGCGAGAGGCTGACCTTGATGCCGTAGTTCGCAGTGTTCAGGCTTTCCATGGCAAGTTTCCAGAACGGGAATATGCGGATTCCCTGGAACGATTCTGGAGCCGCCGTAGAAGACGCACCAAAAATGGGGCCCAAGAAAAGGTTCGTCGGCACATCAAAATCAAGACGGAACAAGCACGAAAGCACCCTGTCGTAAATTTCAACAGAAGTCGCATCCGGGAAGATGAACGGGATGTCCAATTTCCAATGCAGATTCTGTCCGTTGATGTAGACCGCCTGGCTCCTTGCACTGAACGGGCGCATACCCAGTTCCATGAGGGAGCCGAAGTAGCCCTTGAAATCGACATAGGTAGAATTCGAAACTCGGTATGTCAGTTGGAAAGCAGACTTCGAAGGTCCAAGCGAATAGCGCTTTTCTATTTGCACCAAGCCCCTGCGGGAACCGACTGCGAAAGCCTGTTCCGAAGAGAGTTGAATATCGGTGGATTCCTCGTGCCGCTTAATTTGGTAATCATAGGCTTCCGCGAGGAGATTCTCGCGGTTCGAAAGGATCTGGTCCAGCTTGGCCGGCATGAGCGCCGTGTTCGGGATAAGGCAATCCAAGAATCCAAGCGTCGGTTCGCCATCATCGCGCCAAGCCGAAAGGAGGCTGAGCGTGGAACGCTTGTAGTTGAGGGAACGCAGCGTACCGCCCCGAGCATAATCGAGCAAGAAGGAGAAATGCGGATTTTCCACCGAAACCAGTTTGCGCCCGACCAGGAGGAAATCGGAGACCTCGACACGCAGGCCATCAAAGCCCGTAGCCCGCCCCAGCCAGTTCACGACGCTGATCAAGTGCCTATAGGCTCGCCAACGCACCCCAGGAGAACGCATACCGCCATCCTGCAAATCGCGGAAATACAGCGGAAGCATCGCTGGCAGGAGCCGCTTGAAAAAATCCTGCAAATCCTTGCCGTCAAGTTGGGCAACGCCCGAACGGTAAAGAGCAAGGATGGTCTTGTGAAGCATGTTGATTTCGGGCCTACGAATCAGGATTTCTCGGCAACTCTTCGCCGTGGCAGGCAAGCCCAGGTTTGTCCCGACAGACATGAGAGAACTCACGCTACCCTCGGAACCTTGTTGCGAAACGATATGTCCGACAGGCCAGGTCCGGATTTCGTTCATTTCTACGAATTCGGCAAGCCTCTCGAAGAAGGGCACAATTTCCTTGGGGTCACGCGGCATTGTAAGGACAATGACTGCGGACTTGTTTTCACGGCAATACGGGCCCGCACAGCTATCCCAGTCCAACTTGTCTTCCGCAATCGCGCGAGAAAGGCCTTCGGCAACAGGAACAACGCGCATGAGAGCACCCTTGTCTTCTGTCGTGAACCAACCCGATATGGGAGTCGTCCGGCCCAAGGCGTCCTGCAATGCGGACTCGCTGACAAGAGAATATTCAAAAGACTCCCTCGACAGGAGGTCGGTCATATCCATTTCCCAGACCATCGACGAATTGAAGAAACCCGTCGGTTCAACATCGAACATCTTGCGAAGGAGCTTGCGGTGCATCTTGAGCTGCATCTGCTGCAGTTCGGCCGGGAATAGAGGGAGCAACGAATCATGGTAGCTACCGCCTAGGAATTCGAGCTTGCCCTCGCGAATACCGTGCCGGATTTTCCCAATAGAGAGCGGACCAGCCGCATGGTTGATGGCCTCGAGCACCGTACCGTCCAAGAAGAACGAACTGCGGAACGAACTCAGATTCAAGAGGAAGTCGAAAGCACCCAGGAGATTCCTGGCAATGGCCTTGACATCGTCCTCGAACGTCAGAGGAGGCAGCTGGAACACAAAAGAAAAAGTCAGCTTCATAAAGTGAAGAATAGAAAAAAAAGTAAACAGTGGTTGGTGGTTAGTGGCGATGAGGTGTGAGGGAAGTTGGAAGTAGACAGTAGAAAGTAGATAGTAGGAAGTGGGATTGTCATTGCGAGGGGTGAAAACCCCGAAGCAATCTCTAGATATGAGTTAGGGATTAGGATCTAGGGGCTAGGGGCTAGGGAGAAACATCACGGCTTCGCCGTCTGTTAATAACGCACGAAGTGCGTGATACTTATTCACTAGCCTTTAGTCTCTAATCTCTAGCCTCTTTTTAATTAGTGGTTGGTGGTTAGGGGCGATGAGGTGTGAGGTCGGCGCGTTGCGCCTTTGAGGTGTGAGGGAAGTAGGAAGTAGACAGTAGGAAGTAGACAGTAGGACAAATGCGTAAGGCGAGCGCCGCGGTCAAGCTTGCTTGAACATGGCCGAGCCGAGCATTTGGTACTTGAGCGCAGCGAGAGTACAAGTAGGCTGTGGTTAGGAGACTGGCAGATTTGTCATTCTATATTAAACTTTAAAGAAAACAGCAGAGCGGGTGGATAAAGGCGGTTTCTTGTCATTGGTCCCCAAAGACCGTTCGCAATGCAACGCCACCACCTGTCTCTCTTGCTACTTCGGATA
>JAEERM010000076.1 GCA_016285835.1 Fibrobacter sp. | reverse complement strand
GCAAGTACATGAGGAAGCCGACGGAATACTGCTTTACCACAAACGACAATCCCAAGATGCAGACTGCCGAAATGCCGGTTTGCGGTAACGGAAACAGCGCGAAGAAATACAGCCCGGTGACCCATTTTTGCAAGAAGAGCACGGGTGTCCTTGGCAAGAAATCGATTTGTGCCAAGAAGCCTGCCAAGGCTGACCAGTTCAATATCGATATCCGCTATATGTCGGAAGAAAGCGTGGATGACAATACCAGCCAGCTTTGCGATACCCGCGATTACCAGATCTACAATACCGTGACTGTCGATGGCACGACCTGGATGACGCAGAACCTGAACTATAACAACGATCAGAAGACAGAGGAACTGGATTCCAGCAGCTTCTGCCTCGACAATGATCCTGAAAAATGCAAGGTGAGCGGCCGTCTCTATCTTTGGAGTGCTGCTATTGACTCGGCTGGCCTCGAGGCCAATGGTACGTATTGCGGCAATGGTGAAGCGATTTGCAAGTTTAGCGACCCTGTTAAGGGAGTTTGTCCGGACGGCTGGCACTTGCCGAGTATCGACGAATTGGCCGAGTACCCCTATGCGCTCGTTTCTGATGCTAAGGCTTCCAAAATATGGGGCGAATATACGGATGGGTTGCACACGTATTCCATTAACAGCCTCTATCTCTGGTCTTCTACGGAAGATGTTGAAAACGATGGCAGTGTATTGTACGGCTATTATACTTCTTCTGAATTTGACCAGTATAAAGCACCTAAAGCAGAACGCTTGAATGTGGTCCGCTGCGTCAAGAACAGCGACGAGGAAGCTACCGAAAATTAATACCCCTGACCTAGATCAATCCAGAAACGGGCCGGCTTTGCCGACCCGTTTTACTTTTCCGATTCGTTTTTTTCCTTGCGGATTTGCTTTAGCTGTGCAAGGCGTTCGCCGAGTTGCTTTTCTTTGCCGTAGGGTTTGGGGTGGTATATTTCTGTGCCAATCAGTTGTTTGGGCAAGTGTTCCTGTGCGGAATAAGCACCTGGGCTGTCGTGGTCGTACTGGTAGTCGTTGCCGTAGCCGAGTTGCTTGCCTACGCGGGTCACGGAATTGCGGAAGGCGCGCGGCACGGGCAGTGTCCCGGTCTGCTTGATGATGCTGTCGGCGGCCATGCCGGCGAGCTCCACGCTGTTGCTCTTGGGTGCAAGCGAAAGGTAGATGGCCAGCTCGTCCAGCGCGATGAGCCCTTCTGGGATTCCCATGAAGTCGTAGGCTTCGCGGGCACTGGTCGCAAGCAGCAAGGCGTTCGGGTCGGCAAGGCCGATGTCTTCCATGCTCATGCGCATGAGACGGCGCAAAATGAATCGCGGGTCTTCGCCGCCCTGGATCATGCGGTGCAACCAGTAGAGTGCAGCATCGGGGTCCGAGCCGCGCACTGACTTGTGCAGTGCCGAAATCAGGTTGTAGTGTTCCTCGCCGCTCTTGTCGTAACGCAAAGGCTTTTTGTACTGGAACTCTTCGAGCAGTTTCTCGTCGATTTTTTTGCGGTCGCCAAGGCTATTGCCAATCCATTCAATTTGGTTCAGCAGGAATCGCGCATCGCCTTCGGATTGTGCAATCAGTTTGTCTACAACAGAATCTTCGATTTCGACATCCTTGAGTTGCAAGCCCCGCGGGTGGTCGCGCAGTGCGCTAAAGACGAGGGTGCGCAAGTCCTCTTTACTTAAGGGTGCGAATAAAATAAGCTGGCAGCGGCTGAGGAGTGCCCCGTTCACTTCGAATCCTGGATTTTCGGTTGTGGCGCCAATGAGCGTCACTGTGCCGTCTTCCACGGCACCGAGGAGTGCATCTTGCTGGCCCTTGTTGAACCGGTGGATTTCGTCGATGAACAGGATAGTATCCATGAAGGCGTTTTTCATTTTGCGCGCTTCACTGAGAACTTCCTTCACGTCTTTGACTCCGCTCGATACAGCAGAAAGCGCGACAAAGCGCTTGCGCGTCTTTTGCTGGATAATGTGGGCAAGGCTCGTCTTGCCACAGCCGGGCGGGCCCCAGAAAATCATGCTGGGGACGGAGTCTTTTTCCAGGCTCTTGCGTAACATGCTCTGTTCGCCCAGAATCTTGTTCTGGCCGAGGAGCTCGTCGAGAGTCTGGGGGCGGAGTCGTTCTGCTAGGGGCTGGTCCATACAGGAAAAATCTAGCTATTTTCTGGCTTGCCGAAAATTTTTGCCTCGATGGCGCTGAACGTGGCCGGGCGTTCGCGCGTGGGCCTTCCGTTTTTCGTGAAAATATGCACGGTGTGGCCCGAGGTGCAGAGTTCCCCGTTGACAAACACCTTGTAGTTGAAGCGGCAGCGGAGCTTGTCGAGGATTTCCAGCGTGGTTTCCACATCGACAAAGTCACCGTAGTGGCAGGGTCGCTTGTATTCTACGCCAAGTTCCAAGACCGGGCTTGCAAACCCTTCTTTTTCCATTTCGGCGTAGGGGGCGCCTGCAACGCGGAAAAATTCGGTGCGCGCCTGCTCAAACCAGATAGGGTAGGTGGCGTGGTGGACAATTCCCATGGCGTCCGTTTCGGCATAGCGGACTTCGATACGTGCGGTGTAAACAAATTTGTTATCCATGCGCTAAATATAGTCAAGGAGTGGTGGTGGTGTGGATTTTGCATCGGACAAAAGTGGAAAGTGGCGAAAAATGGCCCTGAAATAGTTTTTTTCGCGAATTAGTTATAGTCAAAAACTATTAGTAAGCAAAATGTAAGCAATATTTTTGGCATTTGCTGTCATTTCCTATTGAAGTAGTAGGTTTAAACTTCTAATTTACCCCCTGTCGGGCGAAAACGACGCCCAACAAAGGCAGGATAGCTTATGAAAGTTCGAATGTGTAACAGTAATGAGGCTTGCGGAGCTTAAATCCGCCTGGCTGGGCCCCGGCTTGTAAAAATGGGGCACAAGTTTACCAACCACTGCGCCGAAGGCGCGAAAAGGACTTAGAAAATGACAACACAGAACAAACTCCACTTCGAAACGCTTCAGCTCCACGTTGGCCAGGAACAGGCCGATCCCGCCACCGATTCCCGCGCGGTTCCTATATACCAGACCACCTCTTACGTTTTCCACAGCGCTCAGCATGCCTCTGACCGCTTCCATCTGAAAGATGCAGGCAATATTTATGGCCGTCTCACCAACACGACGCAGGATGTCTTTGAAAAACGCATAGCCGCCCTCGAAGGCGGTATCGCGGCCCTTGCAGTCGCATCCGGTGCGGCAGCCCTTACCTATGCCATCACCGCTCTCGCCCGCCAGGGTGACCACGTGGTGGCGCAGCGTACGATTTACGGCGGTACCTACAACCTCTTGCAGCATACGCTCCGCCCGTTCGGTGTTGATACCACGTTCGTGAACACCCGCGACTTGAAGGAAGTCGAGGGAGCCATCAAGGAAAACACGAAGCTCGTGCTCATCGAGACGCTCGGCAACCCGCATTCCGACATCCCGGACATCGAGGCCATCTCCGAGATTGCCCACAAGCACAAGATTCCGGTGCTTATCGACAATACCTTCGGTACTCCGTACCTCATCCGCCCGCTGGAACATGGTGCCGACATCGTGATTCACTCCGCGACCAAGTTCATTGGTGGTCACGGTACCACGCTCGGCGGCGTGATTGTTGACGGTGGCAAGTTTGACTGGGCTGCATCTGGCAAGTTCCCACAGTTCACCGAAGTCAACCCGAGCTACGGCGTGCCCTTCACGGCCGCTGCTGGCGCCGCTGCCTACATCGTCTATATCCGCGCCATTCTCCTCCGTGACGAAGGTGCCGCGATTTCCCCGTTCAACGCCTTCCTTCTGCTGCAGGGTACGGAAACGCTTTCGCTCCGTCTTGACCGCCATGTGGAAAACACCAAGAAGGTCCTGGAATTCCTTTCGAAGCACCCTAAGGTGGCAAAAGTCAATCACCCGAGCTTCAAGGACCATCCGGACCACAAACTTTACGAGCGCTACTTCCCGAACGGTGGCGGTTCCATCTTCACATTCGATGTGAAGGGCGGCCAGGAAGAAGCCTTCAAGTTCATCGACTCTCTCAAGATTTTCAGCCTGCTCGCAAACGTGGCCGACGTGAAGAGCCTGGTGGTGCACCCGTACACGACGACCCACTCGGAACTCACTCCGGAAGAACTCGCTGCCGCTGGCATTTCTCCGGCGACGATCCGCCTCTCCATCGGTACGGAACACTACGAAGATATCATCAACGATCTCGACCAGGCTCTCAACGCGATTTAAATAAATAAACAGGGAACACCAACCACTTTTCAAAAAAGGAATTTCACCATGTCCAAGATTTATACCTCTGCCGACCAGCTCATTGGTCACACCCCGCTCCTCGAGCTCACTCACATCGAAGAAGGTCTCGGCGCCACGATCCTCGCGAAGCTCGAATACTTCAACCCCGCCGGCTCCGTGAAGGACCGTATTGCGAAGGCGATGCTTGACGATGCCGAAAAGAGCGGCAAGCTCAAGCCGGGTGCAGTCATCATCGAACCGACTTCCGGTAACACCGGCATTGGCCTTGCCTCTGTGGCTGCTGCCCGCGGTTACCGCATCATCATCGTGATGCCGGAGACTATGAGCGTGGAACGCCGCCAGCTGATGAAGGCTTACGGTGCCGAACTCGTGCTCACCGAAGGTGCAAAGGGCATGAAGGGCGCTATCGCCAAGGCTGACGAACTTGCGAAGGAAATCCCGAACAGCTTCATTCCGGGCCAGTTCGTGAACCCGGCCAACCCGGCTGCCCACAAGGCTACCACGGGTCCCGAAATTTGGGAAGACACTGACGGCAAGGTGGACATCTTCGTGGCCGGTGTCGGTACGGGTGGTACTGTTTCTGGCGTGGGTGAATACCTCAAGGAAAAGAACCCGAACGTGAAGGTCGTGGCTGTTGAACCGGCAAGCTCTCCGGTGCTTTCCAAGGGTACTGCTGGCTCCCACAAGATCCAGGGTATTGGCGCAGGCTTTGTTCCTGACACGCTGAACACCAAGGTCTACGACGAAATCATCGCTGTCGAGAACGAGGCCGCTTTCGAAGCCGGTCGCGAAATTGGCAAGAAGGAAGGCGTTCTCGTGGGTATCTCCTCCGGTGCCGCCCTCTGGGCCGCCAAGGAACTCGCAAAGCGTCCGGAAAACAAGGGCAAGACCATCGTCGCGCTCCTCCCGGATACCGGCGACCGTTACCTCTCTACGGCCTTGTTCGCCGAATAGTGGAATATATCTCCAAGGGCTCCGGGCTTTACGCTCGGGGCCCTAATTTTTATATTTGGGCTATGACCGCAGACGAACTTTTCAACAGACTGAACAAAATCCAGCCGGGTGCCGTGCTTTGCCATTACACCCGTGAAAAAGTCGATCAGATGCTCCCGCTGATCAACGAAATCAACGAGCGCAAAAAGGACCAGGATACAGTCATCCTCGCGCACAGCTACTGCGCTCCCGAAATCGTGCTCGGCGTTGCCGACTACACGGGCGACAGCTACAAGCTCAGTGAAGATGCGACAAAGGTTCCGCAAAAGACGATTCTGTTCTCTGCGGTGCGTTTCATGGGCGAGACGGCTAAAATTCTGAGCCCCGAAAAAGACGTGCTCATCCCGGGCAAGCTCACCGGATGCAGCCTCGCCGATTCCATTACCGGCAAAGACGTGATGGCGCTCCGCGAAAAGTATCCGGACCATGCCTTCATCTGTTACATCAACACCACCGCCGACGTGAAGGCGGCCTGCGACGTGTGCGTCACGAGCGGCAACGTGATGAAGATTGTGGAAGCCTTCCCGAACGACAAGATTTGCTTTGTTCCCGACAAGCTCATGGGCCAGAACATCATCAGTGAAATGGAAAGCCGTGGCGTCAAGAAAGATATCGTGCTTTACACGGGCAGCTGCTATGTGCACGAAACCTACGATGCCGAGCTCATTCAGTTTTTCCGCAGCCAAAATCCGGGCCTCAAGGTGGTGAGCCACCCCGAATGCAACCCGTCTGCGGCATTCTACAGCGATTTTGTGGGCAGTACCGGCCAGATGGTCAAGTACATCGACGGTCTCCCGCCCAAGAGCAAGGTGCTGCTCCTTACGGAATGCGGCCTCAACGCCCGCATGCACTACGAGCACCCCGACATGGAATTCATCGGCAGTTGCAGCATGTGCAAGTACATGAAGTCCAATTCTCTCGAAAACATTCTCGAGACGCTGCGTCACCCTGAACAGGCGAACCGCGTGGAACTCGACGAAGACATCCGCGTAAAAGCCAAGAAGTGCATTGACGCGATGTTCCATTACGCAAACCTCTAGGTGAAAAATTCCAACCCGCGAAAGAAAGCAGGCACGAGCATGACAAAGAAGGTAGCAGTCGGACTTTCCGGCGGAGTGGACTCCGCCCTCGCCGCTTTCCTACTAAAACAGCAGGGTTACGAGGTCATCGGCATGACGATGGCCACGTGGGATGGTTCCATCAACATGCCGCACGTGGAAGGCCGCGAGGGCTGTTTTGGCCCCGGCGAAGATGTGAGCATTGCCGAAGCGAAGACGGTCGCCGACCGGCTCGGAATTCCGCATCACGTGGTGCGCATTTCCGAGGAATACAAGCGCCAGGTGCTTGATTACTTCCGTGCGGAATACCGCGCCGGGCGCACCCCTAACCCGTGCGTGCGCTGCAATCAGTACATCAAGTTCGGTGCGCTCCAGACGGCGGCCCGCCGCATGGGAATCGACTTCGACTACTTCGCCACCGGCCACTACGCCCGTCTCGAATTCAAGAACCCCGACGTTCCCTTTTTGTACGCGGCGCTCGACCACGGCAAGGACCAGACGTATTTCCTCTCGCGCCTTACCGCAGAACAGCTTTCGACAGTCATCTTCCCGCTGGGCGGCATGACGAAGGTGCAAGTCAAGGAACTCGCCAAGCAGATTGGCTGGATCGATTTCGCCACCAAGAAGGAAAGCATGGACTTCCTCGAATGCGGGGACTATTCCGTACTCTTCGACGAATCCGACAATGTTCCCGGCGACTTCGTGGACATGCAGGGCAAGGTGCTCGGCCAGCACAAGGGTATCATCCACTACACTATCGGCCAGCGCAAGGGCTTGAACATTGGCGGTCAGCCCGAGCCCCTCTTTGTGGTGGCGATTGACGTGAAAAAGAACCAGGTGATTCTTGGACCCCGCAGCGCGCTGAACTGTACCGAAGTTTCCGGTGTAGACCTGAACCTGATGGTGTCGGAAAATTCTCCGCTCCTCCAGGGTGAACTGACGGCGCATATCCGCCTCGGCCACAAGGGCGCTCCCGCCCATATCGAATCTCTCGACACGCAGAAGGGCCTTATCCGCGTCCGCTTTGACGAATCGCAATTCGCTTCGGCCCCGGGCCAGGTGTTGGTGCTCTATGCCGATGCAGGCGTCGTCGCCTCGGCCATAATAACTGCTGGTTAATAGCGCGAAAAAAGCCTCTTAGAAGGAAAAAAGGGATTTTTCCCTAGTTTTTTGCGGGTAAAGTTTTTTTTAATCTTGTCTTTTATTTTTTTGTTAAAACG
The DNA here is from genome assembly GCA_016285835.1 of Fibrobacter sp. Classification (GTDB taxonomy): domain Bacteria; phylum Fibrobacterota; class Fibrobacteria; order Fibrobacterales; family Fibrobacteraceae; genus Fibrobacter. Next base: position 9,109 of record JAEERM010000076.1, on the reverse strand, counting down.
TTTTTATATTAAGACAAAGTATTTCTCTTTATTTGGAGGAAATGTAGATATGAAGCGCATCTTTATTATTATGGCTTCGTTTATATTAATTCTATTTTCGGGGTGTGGAGAAGATTCTTCCGGTGATGCAATTTTTTTAAATTCTAAAAAAGAATCTCACGAAGGATCCAGTGATGAACGTTGCCTTGAAAAGTACGATGTCGAGGGTGATGTTTGGTCTATCTCGCCTTCAGAAGACAGTTATATAAAAACTCAAATTTGTGACTACGCTGTAGCTTTCTTTGGTATTTACGATGTTGAGATGACTTGTACATCCGTAAGGTATGATTCAGGACTGGACCATTTTGTAGTCACATTGAAAGAAGATGACCATGAATGGGATTTTGGCATCGAAATTTCGGAATGTAATTTCAAACTGACTACTGATGGGGTCTACAGTTCCGTGATTGCGGGTATGGGTTATTGGACTATGGATAGGTGCCTTTGCAAAGAAGAAGACGGGGATGTTTATTATCGCGTAGGCAAATCCGATGCAGAGTCTAGTTCTTCTAGCAAAAAGTCCGATGACAAGAAAAATTCTTCGAGTTCTGGGAAAAAACAGTCGTCTTCGAGTAAACAGGTCGTTGTCGCCTCAATTGAAGATTATGAATTTGTAGAGATTAATTCTCAGTATTGGATGAAAAGGGATTTAGACGTATTCGTAGAAGGGAGCAGGTGCTATAACGACGATCCTGCCAACTGCGAGAAATATGGCCGCCTTTACACTTGGGCTCAGGCGATGGGTATCAATGAGAAGTACAACTCGGAAGAATTGGGCGAAATTTCTTTGCCGTACCAAGGAATCTGTCCTGAGGGAACACATCTTCCGAGTTATGGGGAATGGGAAGACCTTTTTGATTTTGTCAACGATCACTCCGAGTACAAATCATATTTTATGAATCAGATGGGTGGTGCGTATGATTATCAAGGATATTACAGATCCTTGGAAGAAGAATCACTCTTCTGGAGTTCAACGGAATACACGAATTCTGGAAACGACAATGAATTTGCTTGGCTTTGGTATTTCCATGCGGATAAAGTCGTAGGGGCTGACAATGGCCACAAGATAACCGGTGCCTACGTCCGTTGCATCAAGAATGACGCTCCGTAATCCGGTACCCATTTTTATATCTTTTAGCTCGTAAAACAACAGGTCCAGTGGTCGCGACTCTGACCACTGGCTACTATATCTCGAGGTTTATATGAGCGTTTCGATGCAAGAAGTGATGAAACAGTCCGGCGTGGCATTCGGCACGAGCGGGGCCCGCGGCCTGGTGACTGCGATGACGGACCGCGTTTGCTATGTGTATGCGCGTTGCTTCATCAAGTACTGCGAGGCTAGTTACAAGTGCGAACACACGATTGCGATTGCGGGCGACCTGCGCCCCAGTACCGAACGCATTTTGAAAGCGCTCGTGAAGGCGGGTGAGGACAGTGCGTGGAAGGTCGTGTATTGCGGCCGTATCCCGAGCCCGGCGATTGCACTGTACGGCATCGACAAGGCGCTCCCGACCATCATGGTCACGGGTAGCCACATCCCGGCCGACCGCAATGGCATCAAGTTCAACCACCCGCAGGGCGAAATTTCCAAGAAGGACGAACAGGGAATCGTTTCGCAGGCGGTGGATTTCGACGAAAGCATTTTTGATGCGCAGGGCATGCTGAAGGCGGCGCCCGCGCTCCCGGCAGTCGAAGCGGAAGCCGAAGAAAATTACTGCAAACGCTATCCGGAATTTTTTGGCACGAAGGCGCTCTCGGGCCTCACCATCGGTGTGTATCAGCATTCCGCCGTGGGCCGCGATATCGTGGTGAAGGTGCTCGAAAGCCTGGGTGCTACGGTGAAGCCCTTCGCTAGGAGCGAAACGTTTATCCCGGTCGATACCGAAGCGATTCGCAAAGAAGACGAAGACCTTGCCCGCGACTTCGCGCACAAGGACTTTGTCGACGCGATTTTCAGCACGGACGGGGACAGCGACCGCCCGCTCTTGGCAGACGATGTAGGCATGTGGCTGCGTGGCGACGTGCTGGGTATCTTGGCTGCCCAGGCGCTTCACATCAAGCGCATTGCAACTCCGGTGAGTTGCAACACGTCGCTCGAAAAGTCCGGCAGCTTCGAGAAGATTTGCCGCACCCGCATCGGCAGCCCCTACGTGATTGCCGGTATGGAAAGCCTGGTCGACGCGAATGACCCGAGTGTTTCTGTCGCGGGCTACGAGGCGAATGGCGGATTCCTGCTGCAGACCGACCTCACGCGCAAATTTGAAGATGGTACCCGCACGCTGCCGGCACTCCCGACCCGCGACGCGCTCCTCCCGATGCTTGCCGTGATGGTGATGGTCCGCGAACAGAAGATGTGCGTGGTCGACCTGCTTAAGAAACTCCCGAAGCGCTTTACGCTCAGCGACCGCCTCAAGGAATTCCCGACCGAAACCTCGAAGGCGAAACTCGCCGAAATCCGCGAGCAGAAGCTTGGCGCGAAGTTGTTCGGAGCGCTTACCGCGGTGCCCTCCAAGTTCAAGCCCAAGGATGGTCCCGCGCTGCAGCCGTTCCACGGTGAAGTTGTCTCCATCGACGAAACCGACGGCTACCGCATGGAATTCGATTCCGGCGATATCGTTCACCTGCGCCCGAGCGGCAACGCTCCCGAGTTCCGCTGCTACGTGGAAACTGAGTCGAAGGACCGCTCCGCCGAACTCCTCTCCGGCTGCATGAAAATCATGGAAGGGTGGAGGAAATAGCAGTGGGCTGTGAGCAGTGAGCGATGAGTATTCGAGAGACTAGAGAATAGAGACTAGCGGCTAGTGAAAAGAATCACGCACTTCGTGCGTTAGTAACAGACGGCGAAGCCGTGATATTTCTCCCTAGCCCCTAGATTCTAACCTCTAGATTCTCTAACGGAGATTGCTTCAGGGCTATTCGTCCTTCGCAATGACAATCCTTAACCACTTTAGGCTCGAGGCCCGAGCAGTGAGGCTAGATACCTCATACCTCATAGCTCATAGCTTTTAGTGATTAGTGCCCAAGTACAATACTCTCCTAACCACCAACCACCAACCACTAACCACTATTTTTTGTATCTTATTCCCCGTATGTTCAAGAGATCCCTCGCACTTGCTCTCGTTGCTGGTTCCCTCGCTTTTGCCGGGGAATATTGGCATAATGACGATGTTACGATGAAGTTCCTTTCTATGTCGGCGTCGGCAAGGTCTGCGGCCATGTCCGGTGCCGGTGTCGCCGATGCCGGGCGCGTGTCCGAAGTATCGCGCAACCCGCTCGCCATGAGCATTGCCGACAAAGCCGAAATTGGACTCAACCAGATTGTCTTTGACGAGGCCAACGCGGGGAGCTACACCTCTGTCTATTACGGGCTCCCGTTTTGGGATAAGTACGCGACCTCTTTTGCCATTGAGTACCTGGGCTACGATGATTTGCAAGGCTATGATGACGAAGGTAACGCGACATCCGAGTTCGGCGCTTACGCCTGGGCATTGCAGGCGGGTTTGGGTAGCCACAACAAGATATTCAACTGGGCCTTTTCTGGCCGTTTTGCAAGCCAGACCATCGAAGACGAAACGGGTTTCCTCTTTGCGGGTGATTTGGGCGGATCGTTCCGCGTGAATCGCTATCTCGCTTTTGCCACGACGCTCACGAATGCGGGTTATGCGACCAAGTACATGGAAGAACGGAATTACACGCCGATGGCTTTGCAGGCCGGCTTGACGGGGACGATTCCGTTCAATGAAAACTGGATCTTGAGCCTTTCGGCTGATGCTTACCGCCGTTCCGATACCGATCCGCAGTGGTTGTTTGGAGGCGAACTCTCGTTCTACGAAATATTGTTCTTGCGTGGCGGTTATGCCATTCGCCCGGATACCGAAGACGCGATTAGTGCGGGTTTGGGCCTTGCGTTTGGCGCGATTGTCTTCGATTACGGTTACAGTCCGCGGAAAGCCTACAATGGCGGAAACCATCTCTTCACGCTCGGCATGAAGTTCTAATTCCTCGCGGAATCTGTTTGCGGCGCGTCGGTGACGCGCTTTTTTATTTGGTAAGAGAGGCTTCCCCTACTTATGCCGAGCACCTGTGCGGCTTGGCTCTTGTTGCCCCCACAGCACTTGATCGCCTTTTCGATAATTTCCCATTCCGGGGCATGCATCCGCGCATCGTAAGGCTGCCCCTTTTCTCCTGCGGCCAGTTTTGAGAATTCGTCGTCGAGGATTCCCGTGAGTGAATAACCGTGCGGCTTGAGCAATGCATAACGCTGTATGATGTTTTTTAGTTGGCGAATATTACCGGGCCATTGCTTAGATTTGAGCAGGAACATTTCGAATTCGTCAAAATGCCTACTTTGTTTTGATGCGTCAGGGATAGTGGAATAAATCTTTTGGGCGTCGTACCATAAGTCATTGGCAATGTTTTCAAAATCGGCACGCTCTCGGAGAGGTGGGATCGTTACGGGGAAAACGTTTATCCTGAAAAAGAGATCTTCGCGGAATTTGCCCGCACAGATATCTGAACGTAGGTCCCGATTTGTGGCGCAGATGAGCCGGAAATCTACAGGGAAAGCTTCGTAGTCGCCAATAGGCATGACCGTCCTTTCTTGCAGTATCCGTAGGAGCTTGCATTGTGTTTCGAGCGGCATCTCGCCGATTTCGTCCAGGAAAAGTGTGCCATGGTCTGCCGAACGCACGATACCGAGGCGTTCTTCGGAAGCTCCGGTGAATGCGCCTTTGCGGTACCCTTCCAAGATGCTCTCGGCAAGCCCTTTCGCGATAGCGCCACAGTTAAGCGCAACAAAAGGGCCGCTTGCCCTCTTGCTGTGATTATGGATAAATTGCGCTGCGACTTCCTTGCCGGAGCCGGATTCCCCAAGCAAAAGCACCGAAATATCGGAGTCTGCCGCAATGCGTAACATGGATTCGTGCGAGTTCATATAACTTCTACGTTATATGACGTTTTTATAAGAACATTTGTCCTAAAAAAATTAAGTTTTTTACAATCGCATTGAAATTTTTACAATAAGCTATAGGGACGCAACTGCTTCTTTTGAAATTTCTTGAGGGCTTTTGCGACTTCGGGGGAGGAATACCCATCGAGAGGGTTGTACGTCTTGTATGCGATACCCACGATGCACTGCTTGAATTCATCTTCGTTGTTGCGATTGTACTTCTCGGCCATGGTAAACTTCTCGTGGTTGGAGTATTCCCATTCATGCATGCGGAGGTTGTCCTTGTATTCCACCTTGCAGTAGTCGGCGTCCATGTAGTGGATGACATATTCGCCCGTACAGGTTGTAATGCCGTCGCTCACTTCCACCTGGATATCTTTGTTCTCGTTCGCGATAAAGAAACCTTCCCGGTTCAGGTGCATGTCCACATGCGTCACGTTGACGGAATATGTTTTGCCACCCAGCCCGAAGGTGGTGTTCGTCTTTGTCTTTGATGTAAATACTACACCATTCTTTTCCGCCGTGGCTTGCACGCTCGAGGAATCCATGTAATCGATTTCGGACAGGTAGATTTCGGGATAATTGCCGCTGAGTGTGTGGATAAGTTGCGACATAAAATAGGAATTCATGAAGTCACTGTTGTCTTCTAGGTATCGGTCGTAGTAGATCTTGTAGTAGATTTCGGCCTTTCCTTTGGAGAAGGTTATGGTGCGGTGAGTGTACCGCAGTTTATTTTCACGGCATATAGTCGTGTTATTATTTTTGTTATAATCGCATCCGGTGTATGTCCACGTGTCGTAGAGGTTCCCCGCAGTGCCGCCGACCAGTATGTCGCCGTCATCTATTTCTGGTTGGCCATTGTAAATGTTGTAGAGTATCAGCGTGTCGTTACGGAATTCGTACATCATGGATTCCGGTTCGTCGGCGATGTGTACTGTTTTCCAGGTATAGCCTTGCTCTTCTACGACGCACATCATGGTTTCGTAGTCTTCAAGCGCCATTATCAGGGTATGTTCCGATTCGTTGACATAAAGCGCTGTTGTCCTTGAAAAGGCATCGTCTTCTAGTCCGCTGGATCCGTCATTTGCGTTGGAAGAAGAATCATCCCCGCAAGCGGCAAAGGCAAGTGAAATTGTGATAGCAAGGAGAATTTTTTTCATGATAGAATATCTGGATAGTTTTTAGAATGGGGAGGGTTCCTGCTGAACGGCTATGCTTTTGATGCACTCCGTAAATTCATCTATGTTTGATTTTTCAAACATTTCTGCCTTAGTATATTCGTTGCCTTTGGAATCATTCTTGTCGTTTAAGGAAAAGTATTCTTTATATTCGTTTTTACATAGGTCTTGATTCACGGCCATTCTCAAAGCGTCTAATTGGCAAATCGCATTGCCGTCTGTTACGGTGAGGGAAATAATGTACTCTAAACCATTGAAATCATAATAATTATAATAAGCGTCTGCCTTATTCACAGAAATAGTGTAGGTTTTTTCGTTTATTGAGAATGTTTGACTCGCGTTTGAGTTATTGACAATAGTTACATGTTTTGATTCGAGGTCTGACTGAATTTCCTCTGCACCTAAATCTATAAAAAGTTCATTGGGCGAAAAAGCGGCATAGCCATAATAAAGGGCACTGAACAATGAAGGCATGAAATAAGAATTTCTGTAATCTTCCGTTCCGATTTTGTAAAGCGCAACAAAAGTATTATAGTCTAAAGTGTTAGTTGTGGTAAATTTTTCTGGAGAAAAATTGTAAGTAATCGTAATGTATTGATTTCTTTCTTCTTCACATTTTACTTCAGATGTGTTTCTGTTGTAGGAGCAAAGAGGGTATGACCATGTGCCATAAATATTTCCAGGAGTCCCTCCTATGAGCAAGCTAACTATGCTATCGCTTTCTTCGGAAAAGGATAATAATAGAGAGTCTTCATGAAATTCATATTGCGCAGTAAAGCCGTTCGTTGTGAGGTCAACATCTTTCCAGGAAACCGAACCATTACTCTCGACAACGCATTTTTTTTGGAAGTATGGATCAGGAGTTAAAGTTATTGTTTTTTTGGTCTCATCTACAGATAGTGACCCGGTTCTAGTGGTTGAGATTTTTTTGTTGGCAAAGTAAGTATCGCTTATTTTGGAAAAACTGTTTTTGGCAGTGGAGGAAGAATCTTTTTTGACAGGAGATGTGTCTTTGGCCGCAGAAGAACTGCTTTTCGTTGAGGAAGAGTCCTTGTTTGTAGAAGAATCTTTTGCCTTAGACGAAGAGGACTTTTCTTTTGCTTTAGTTGCAGAAGATGTTTCTTTGACTTTAGAGCTGGAAGATGTTACTGAAGAGTCGGCAACGCTTGAAGATGTATCGCTTTCGACGGAAGAAGTGTCTTTGTCCACAGAAGAGCTGTCGCTTTCGATTGCCGTGTCAATGACGGTGGAGGAATTGTCGTCGGCATTGGACGAACTGTCGTCGCCGCAAGCGGCAAAGGCAAGTGAAATTATGATAGCAAGGAGAATTTTTTTCATGATAGAATATTTAGATAATTTTTAAAATGGGGAGAACACGTTTACGCCCGAATCTGTTTTTTTATAGATAGGTTCATGGCGAGCGGTGGCTTTTCTGGAAAGAGCGCTGCTGTTGACCAGTTCGCTATTTTTCGCGGCTATTCCACGAATACAATTATTAAATTCATAACGATTGTAATCTCGGTATACGCTCGTCATCGTGATTTCATTGCCATTGATATCGGTTATTTTATCTTTATAAAAGAATGCAGAATATTCTTCGGAGCATCTCTCTCTTTCTGTTATCCAAAGGACTTTGTAGAAATTATTGCAGGTCGTCTCTCCATCAGTTACGTCAATGCTGATATCGTTATCTATCGTGCCTTGAAGAAACGTTCTCTCTATTTTTTTTACAGCAACGGTGTATTGTTTTCCTCCTGAGGTAAATGTTTGGCTCATTCTGGAATTTTCTATGATATTTATGCCGTATTTTTCTGGAATGCCAGCTTCTTTTTTTTCTCTGAGAATATTGCCTGCATCAAGGTTGGCTTCGTCTAAGTTCAGGGCTTTATACAACTCGTCCATAAAAAAAGAATTCATGTAATTTATGGATGGTTGGTCGGCGTAAAATTGGTCAGGAAAAAGGTCGATAACCGAAGAATATTTTCCTGGCGAAAAAGTGATTGATTCCGAATTATATTTTAGGTTTCTTTCGTAACAATCCGTGGAATCTTCCTCTTTGTCGTATTCACATTGGGTGGATGCCCATGTTTGGTAAATTTTTCCGCCCGACTTTCCGATATATATAGAGGCATAGTTCGAGGTTGATGTATCGCTGTACATGCGGTATAGTAACAGGGAATCTCCCCGGAATTCATATTTATAAGAATCCGTTTCGCTTGGAATCGACACGCTTTTCCAGATCCAGGAATCGTTTTCCTGAACGCAAACATCATTGGTTTTAGCATCTTGGGTTATTGCAATTATTTGCTGAGTTTCGTCAACAAAAAGTGGACCGGTTGTGGTGATTCGGTTGCCGTCATTGGAGATGCTATAGCCGGAATTGTCGTCGGCATTGGAAGAACTGTCGTCGCCGCAAGCGGCAAGGGCAAGTGAAATTGTAATGGCGAACAGGGCCTTTTTCATGGGAAAAAATCCTTCTTAAAATCGTTTTTGTTAATATAACATAAAACTATCTAAAGTGCATAAGAATACATGACAATTTGTGCAGGGGCTTTGCCAATCCAGCCCGATTTGGGCGTTTTGGGGTAAAACCTTGCCGTGATTTGTCATTTTTTCTAAATTTCGCCCCGCAACAGTTAATTACTGTGGCAGACATAGACACAATAAGGCGCCCGCAAAAAATTGCTTTGAAAAAGAAATTTGAGCGAGACCGAGTGCAGGCAGGAACGAGAAGTGGTGAATACTGGAAGTCTTTACCACTTCGAGTGACGAAAATGCACGAAGAGTCGCAGCCAAATTTCTGAAAATGAATTTTTGGTGGGCGCCGGAAACCAAAGTGGCTGGCCAGATGGGTAGGCTTGGGCACGACGGTCGCGAGGAAAGCGATTGCGCTCGAAGCTGAGAGGTTTGGTGGCCCGAAAGGAAAAAATGAGTCAAAGAATCG
>JAEERM010000075.1 GCA_016285835.1 Fibrobacter sp. | reverse complement strand
ACTCCGCAGGTGACGTGGTGCTCGAAATCAACGGTCTACATGCGGATTCCGTCATCAAGGCGTCCGAAATCGTAATGGACCGCATCAAGGACAAGATTGAAGGCATTGTGGACCTCAAGACAAGCTATGAAGCCGGTAAGCCGGAAATTCGTTTGATTCCGAACCGCCAGGCGCTTGCCGACTACGGTGTGACACTCCAGACCGTCGCTACCTACAACTACATTGCAGTGAGCGGCTACGAAGCTGGCCAGTACACCGAAGACGGTGAAGAATACGATGTCTATGTGCGCATGCAGGAAAAAGACCGCAAGAACCATGCCGACGTTGAAATGCTCCCCATCTTGACCCCGAAAGGATACGTCAACGCCAACGAGCTCTTCTTCATCGAAGATGGTGCCGGTCCGACCCGAATCGACCGCAAGCGCAAGCGTACCCGTGTTGACGTTTCGATGAACCTCTTGCCCGGCCACACGACCGGTGAAATCATGAGCAAGGTGGGTGCACTTGCCGAAAGCATGAAGGACGAATTGCCCGAAGGTATCTCCTTCAGTTTCGGTGCCCAGGCAGACATGCAGAACGACATGGTGGCGGAATTCAAGGTGGCCATCATCATGGCAATCCTCCTTACCTACATCTTGCTTATCGCCCTCCTCGAAAGCTTCATGCAGCCGTTCATCATCATGACGACCATCCCGATGGGTGCTATCGGCGTGATTATCGCCCTCATCCTCACCGGCAAGGCGCTTTCCATGATTGCCCTCATGGCTATCGTGATGCTTATCGGTGTGGTGGTGAACAACGCCATTCTATTGCTTGACGAAGCGAACAGGCTACTACGTAGCGGAAGCATGGGACGCCGCTCGGCCATCATGACCGCGGCAAAGACCAAGTTCCAGCCGATTGTGCTTGCGACGTTCGCATCCGTGGTGGCCCAGCTCCCGCTGGCGTTCGCCCTCGGTGGTAACGTGGCCGCCATGACCCAGCCGATGGGTATCGCCTCGGTCGGCGGCCTCATCGTGTCTGCCATCTTGACTATGTACCTGGTGCCCACGTTCTTCTGGCTCCCGAACGCTCTCACGAGCAAGGCCAAGAAAATGAAGAACAAGATCCAGACAAGGTTGCACTCTAGAGCATAACCACTAAAAAATTGCAACAGGCCCCGCCCGCATCCCTGCCGGTGGGGCTTGTTTTTTTATGATGCTTTTTGTAGTTTCGAACGCATGAATACAAATATCTTCAGAGGGGAATCGCGTGACGGTCACGTGATGCGTGTCGCCGTTACCGACATCTACGACGAACTCTTGCTCGAAAAGATCCGCGTAGAATCCGGATGCCGAGTCATTCCCGTACAGAGAACCGAAGCCGAAATCCGGAGATTGCTCCGCGCCGATACGCAAAAGAGTTCGGAGGCGCTACTGCGCGAATTGGAAAGCGGGAAAAAAAGAAACGCCTCGTCTGATTCGATGCCGGTCATCAGCCTCGTAGATTCTATCGTGGAACAGGCTCTGGAACAGGGAGCAACAGACATCCATTTCGAGCCCGACCCACAATCACTCAAGGTGCGCTTTCGTAAAGACGGTCTGTTACACGACCACAAGACTCTCCCCGCCTGGATTGCCGACCCTATCCTCATCCGGCTCAAGTTACTCGCACAAGCCGACATCACTGAACGCCGCCTCCCCCACGACGGGAGTTTCACCTTCCAGGGAGCGCATACACAGGCAAACATCCGACTGAGCACGCTCCCGGTACAACACGGAGAAAAATGTGTCCTGCGCCTGTTGCCCGCAAACGACGATGCGCAGACGCTCGACGACTTGGAATTTTCCCCGACAATCCGGCAAGCCTTCCGCAACGCTTTCAGTGCCCCGCAAGGGCTATTCCTTATCACCGGGCCCACGGGCAGCGGTAAGACAACAACCCTCTACGCGGGCCTACGCGAAATCACCCACCGCAACATCAACGTCACCACAATAGAAGACCCCGTGGAATACACACTGCACGGCGCGAACCAGGTACAAGTCAACGAAAAATGCGGGTTCACGTTCGCGGCAGCACTCCGTTCCGTTCTGCGACAAGACCCGGACGTCATCCTCATCGGTGAAATTCGCGACAGCGAAACCGCGCAGATAGCACTGCGGGCGGCACAGACCGGCCACCTTGTACTCGCGACACTCCACACGAACAGCGCCCGCGCGGCAGAGACACGTCTGCAAGACCTCGGCATCGCCCCTAAGCTATTCCGCGAATCGCTCATCGGCATCGTTGCCCAACGCCTGCTGCGCAAGCGGGACCCGCAATCGGGATGCTACAAGGGCCGTATCGCCGCCGTCGAATTCTTGCGCCCCGACGGGACTTTTGTCGACGGGAACCTAAAAGAAAACGCCCTGCGACTCGTACGCGAAGGCGTTACGGACAAGCGCGAAATCGCCCGCGTATTCGGCTCGTAATTACTTTTTCTTGTTCTTGGCCTTTTGGGCGGCAGAGTCCTTGGCAGCGGACTTTTCTTTCGGAGCCTTGTCCTTGGGTGCCTGGGACTTCGATGCGGACGAATGTCCGCCCTTAGTTGGCTTATCGTGGGCATTCACAGGAGTCCCCGCATCCAGCGCCTGCGACGACGAGGACCGCGGAGCCATCAACTGGCGCAGCGAATCCACAAGCAGACTATCCTTCTTGGGGAACATGTTCTGGTAAATCACGGCACGGCGTTTTGCCATGAACTGGCTCTCGCGCATGTTCGGGTGGTGCTTGCCCGGGCTGGCGAGCATCGCCGCAAGGTTGATGGCCTGGTCCACGCTCAGCTTGCTGCAGCTCTTCTTGTAATACGTGAGGCATGCCTCCTGGCACCCGAAAATGTCCTTGCCCCACTGGGCGTAGTTCAGATAAAGTTCCAGGATACGGTCCTTGCCCAGTTCGCGTTCCATGAGCAACGCATAGGCGAGTTCCTTGAACTTGCGTTCCCACGAGCGTTCCCCGCTCAAGAAGAGGTTCTTCGCGAGTTGTTGCGTAATCGTCGAACCGCCGAACTTTGTCTTGCCCGACACTCGGTTTGCCTCGAGAGCTTCCGAAATTGCGCGAATATCAAAACCAGGGTGGAAGTAGAACCCGGCATCTTCACTCGCGATCACGGCCTTGCGCAAGTTGACGTGGATGGAATCGAGCGGAACGTAAGTATGCTTGATTTCGAAACTGGGGTTGGAATCCAACAGAGCCTGCATGTACTTGCTCATCTCTGGCTGGTCATTCTTCAACGAGACGACTCCATCGTACAAATCGTACACGTAGATAAAGCCCTTGTACATAAAGTAAGAAGCGGCAATCGTAAACGCGGCAGAATAGAAAATGAGGATAAGTAGCGCTTGCCGGATAATAAAATTGATTAACCGGTAAATCCACTTGATAATGAACGCACAAACAATGACGAACTTAAAGTTCTTGAACCGAATCCAAAGTTCTTTGACCTTGGAAAAAAACTTTTTGACACTAGCCGTATTCACTTTCATTGGAGGTAAAAATATAGCTTATTTCCGGCGGCCGAACCAATCGTTAATGTCTTCACCCTCTTTCATAGCCGAAGAAAGGTTCTCCATGCCCGTTCCGAGGATGGTACTGCGGATTCCGGCACGCTCAAACACATCCTGGATGTATTCCATGCCACTCCGCCCAGCATCGTCCTTGTCCAAGCAAAGCACCACGCTCTTGTTCTTGAACAGCGGGAGCCATTCCATCTTGAACGAACGGACACCGGGAATACCCACGGCAGGGACATTCCGCCCGATAAAGGTAAGCGTATCCACGACGCCCTCGCACAAATACACCCAACCCGGCTTTTCGTCCAAAGCCGAAACGTTGTACGGGAACGGGACTGTCCCGCGTAAGTTCAGTTCCTTGGGCACAATCGTCTTGTCAATGGCCCTCGCCTGGAAATAGAACGAGCGCATCTTGGTGTCCAGATACGGGAAAATCAACGGATGCTTGTAAAAACGCAAATTGCCCCGTTCGTTGAACAAGCCCACATACTGCAAGACTTCTAGACTATAAATTTCCCTGAGACGTCCGCTGATTTCTTCGTAATCGGCAATCGTGCGGATACGCATCTTGTCCCAAACAGGCTTGTAGATTCGCCTTCGTGAAAGGTAGGCACCAGCAGGAGTATGCTCGATTGGCGAAAGCATCTTCAAGAAAGAGAAAATCAGGTTCCGTCGGTCTTCTTCTTTTATCAACGGCTTTTGCGGAGGTTCAATTTCCGGTTCGCGCAGCACCGGTTCACGGGCTCGGGATAGGCTCGGCTTTTCGGATACGCCCCCCTCACCTGCCGATAATGCAGACTTGCGTGCCGGTTTCGATGCGCCTAGCAAAAAAGAGTATTCCGATTTCAGCCATTCTACAGCCTGAACAAACGTCATGCTTTTACATAGCTGGACGAGCGAAATCACGTCGCCGCGGACATCGTCACAGACCCAGCAACGGAACGTCCCGCGTTCCTCGGAAAAAGAAACAGACGGAGTGCGGTCGCCATGCGCATGGCGCTGCGGAAAAAAGCAGTGGCAACGCCCATGGACAACATCGATGCCCAGAGCCTTCGCGACCGCCGTTATCGAAAGCGACTCCTTAAATTGTTTCAGTTCCTCGTTAGTCACAATTAAATTATAGTAATTAAGTAGGAAGTAGGAAGTAGACAGTAGGAAGTAAACAGTAGGCGGTAGGAAGTAGATAAAGATTGGTGCTAGAATATTTTTTCAAAATTTCTCTCCTAACTATTAACTAGCAACGAATAACTATATTTCCATCATGATTCTCCTTGAAAACGAACCGATGTGCAAGCACACCTCCTTTAAGGTCGGAGGGCCGGCACGCTACTTTGCAAAAGCCGAAACGGTCGAAGACCTGAAGGCTGCCATGACACTGGCCCGCGAAAAGGGGCTCCCCTATTTCATCCTGGGGAACGGAACAAACTTACTTGTTTCGGATAAGGGTTATGAGGGAGTTATCGTGACGCTTGCCGAAGAATTTTCTGCAATCGAAGATTTAGGGAACGGAGCTTTCAAGGTCGGTGCAGCCGTTCCGCTCGGAAGGTTCGCACGAGCCACACTCAAGCAAGGTTTTGCGGGTATTCACAAACTCGCGGGGATCCCTGGGACGCTGGGCGGCGCCATCTACATGAACGCAGGAGCCTATGGCCAAGAAATCGGAACTTGTTGCTCACTAGTAATCGCACTTGACGGAAGTGGGAACATCCACGAAATTCCGGCAAACGGCTGTGCATTTGGGTACAGACAAAGTATTTTTCAAAAGAACAAGGCGATTATTCTTTCAACGACTTTCCAATTGCCAGCAGCAAGTGCAGAAGGCAAGACTGTCGCCGACCTCGAAGCCGAACTTGCCGAATGTATGGCCAAGCGCAAGGCAAGCCAGCCGCTCAACATGCCCAATGCAGGTTCCACATTCAAGCGTCTTGACAAAGGGGCCGCCGACACTCCGGCACAGATTGCACCTGGCTATTATATAGAACAGGCTGGGCTCAAGGGGTACCGCATCGGTGGCGCCGAAGTCAGCACACTCCACGCGAACTTCATCGTAAACGCCGGTGGCGCTACAGCCAGCGACATCAAAACCTTAAGCGAATACGTACAAAAAGAAGTCACCGAGAAATTCGGCATCGAGCTCAAACGCGAAATTATATTGCTCGGGGATTTTTAGGCTCAAAAAAAGTAATGGCGATTCGCCCATTTTTAGACGAAATAGCGGGTCTTCGAGCCTACAGACTATAGACGAAAGAGAAATAATGGCGATTCGTGCTTATTAAGGCATAAAATCTCTCATCTAATTTCTATATTTTGCCCCGAAAAATTATCTTCAAGGATACTAACATGAAACGTACTCATAACTGCGGCCAGCTGCGCAAGGCAGATGTTGGCCAGACCGTAACACTCGCCGGTTGGGTGGATCGCCGCCGTGACCATGGTGGTGTGATTTTTGTGGACCTCCGCGACAAGTATGGCAAGACCCAGATCGTCTTCAACCCGGACTACAACGCCGACGTGATGAAGACCGCCGAACAGCTCCGCAACGAATACGTGATTACGGTGACCGGTAAGGTCTACGCCCGCGAAGAGGGCAACACCAACGAGAAGCTCGCCACGGGCGAAATCGAAGTCAAGATCGACCAGATCGAAATCCTGAACGCGGCCCTCACCTCCCCCTTGGCCATCAACGACCCGAACGAAGAGTGCAAGGAAAACGACGACCTGCGCCTGCAGTACCGTTACCTCGACCTGCGCCGTCCGTGGATCCAGAAGAAGCTGTTGCTCAAGAGCCGCTTCCTCAAGGCCGTGTACGACTTCTTCTACGCTAACGGTTTTGAAAACATTGAAACACCGGTGCTCTGCAAGTCCACTCCGGAAGGTGCCCGTGACTACCTGGTGCCCAGCCGCGTGAACCCGGGCAAGTTCTACGCCCTCCCGCAATCTCCGCAGCAGTACAAGCAGCTCTTGATGATTGCCGGCATGGACCGCTACTTCCAGATTGCCAAGTGCTTCCGCGACGAAGACCTCCGCGCCGACCGTCAGCCTGAATTTACGCAGATTGACGTCGAAATGTCCTTCGTAGACCAGGACGACGTGATGGCCATGTTCGACAAGTTCGTGACCGAAGTGCTCGGCAAGGTTTGGGATTTTGAACCGCCCAAGAAGATCCGCCGCATGAAGTGGCACGAAGCCATGCTCAAGTACGGTTCCGACAAGCCGGACCTCCGCTTCGACCTCGAAATCCACGACGTGTCTGAAATCGGTGCCAAGTCCAACTTTGGCGTGTTCAAGAACTGCGTTGCCGCCGGTGGCAAGATCCGCGGTATCGCCGCCAAGGGCTGCGTGGACTTCACCCGCAAGCAGATTGACGAACTCACCGCCTACGTGGGCAAGTACGGTTCCAAGGGCCTCGTGTGGATGCGCGTCAAGGAAAACGACGAAGTGGAAACGCAGGTCGGCAAGTTCTTCAAGACCGAACAGCTCAACGAACTCCGCGACGCCGTTGGCGCGAAGTGCGGCGACATGATGTTCTTCATCGCCGGTCCCGAAAAGGTTGCTGCAACCGCCATGGGTCAGCTCCGCCTGGAAGTCGCCCGTATCAAGGGTCTCCGCGATCCGAAGAAGCGTGAATTTGTGTGGATTACCGAATTCCCGATGTTCGAATACAGCGACACCGAAGGCCGCTACATGGCCATGCACCACCCGTTCACCAACCCGCTCCCGGAACACCTGGACATGATGCTCGGTGGCAACCTCAAGGATTGCAACGCCGAAGCTTATGACCTTGTTCTGAACGGTGTGGAAATCGGTGGCGGTTCTATCCGTATTCATAACCCGGAAGTCCAGGAGAAGGTGTTCCGCCTGCTCGGCCTCTCCGAAGAACAGGTGAAGGAAAAGTTCGGTTTCTTCGTCGACGCCTTCAAGTACGGCGCTCCTCCGCACGGTGGCTTGGCCTTCGGTCTCGACCGCGTCGTTGCTACCATGGAAGGTGAAGAATCCATCCGTGACTTCATCGCGTTCCCGAAGAACACGAGCGCTTCTAGCCCGATGGACCAGTGCCCGAGCGAAGTCGACCTCCAGCAGCTGCAGGACATCCATATCTCCGTGCAGATGCCGAAGACAAAGTAAGCAGTGATTAGTGGTTAGGAAAATTTGCCACCGCTAACTACTAACGAAAGAAACGCCCCGCGGAAAAAACGCGGGGTTTTCTTATGTGCGAGCAGTGAGCGATGAGGTTCGAGGCTAGTGAATAAGGATCACGCACTTCGTGCGTCAATATAAGACGGCGAAGCCGTGATATTTCTCACTAGGCCCTAGCCTCTAGATTCTCTAACGGAGATTGCTTCAGGGCTATTCGCCCTGCGAATGACAATTTTTTCTCTCGTCTCTCGTCTATTCTCCTAACCACCAACCACTTCCTACTGTCTACTTACCTCAAAGGGAGCGTTAGAGACCGAGCTCACCGCTCAAAGCGAAGCGACCTCATCGCTCCTACTTCCTACTCTTCTTATGCCCATACCCGTAGCCATAGCCGTAGCGGTAATAGCCATAGCCGTAGTGGCCGGGTTCGTGTTCGCAGTGGTTCATCACGAAGGCGCCCGGTTTCTGCGCATAGCGGTGCAGTTTCTGAACGGCTTCCTTAATTTCGTTAATGCTGTGCTTTCCATAATGCAGCACATACAGGCCAAAGTCGACGAGCGGGTAAATCAGCTCCGCATCGGTCACCAAATTGAGCGGCGGAGTATCGATGAACACCATATCAAATTTTGAACGAGCCTCATCAACGAGTTTCGCCATGTTGTCGCCACGGAGCAGTTCGCACGCAGCCGAGAGAGCCTTGCCTGCACCAACCATGTACAGGCCCTTCACTGCAGAATGCGGAGCCACGGCCGTGTCGAGTGTCGCCTTGCCACCGAGAATTTCGGCCAGGCCAAAATCAGACTTGCCACGCAGCATACCTAGACGCATGTCGGCATCGATCAGCAACACCTTCTTGCCACTTTCGGCAAATAGCGACGCGAGATTCAGCGACACAAAGCTCTTTCCGACTCCCGGAATCAAACCGGTAATCATCACGACCTTGTGTTCCATCGAAGCCATAGAAAATTCCAACGCCGTCTGCAGAGAGCGGAACGATTCGCTGACTGGGTCTTCGGGCTTGGTGATGACGAACGGATTCCCGTGCCTCAAGTGGCTGTGGCCCTTCAGGGCGCGGCTGCTGGACTGCGGAATCTTGGCGAGCACGCTCAGCTCTGTCGCGCGTTCCACTTCGAGGCTGCTGCGCACACCGTTCTTGAGGATACGCCTGACGAACACGGCGAGAATGCCCAGCATAAGGCAGGCCGCAATGGAGCAGACAAAGATGTTGAACTTTTTCGGCTTGCTCTGGATGGGTTCGATTTGCGCATAGTCGACGACGCGCACGTTCCCGACTTCACCCGCACGCACCACTCGGAGTTGCTGGATGTTGTTGAGCATGTTCGTATAAACTTCGTTGTTGACCGCAACTTCTTCTTGCAAGCGCAAGACTTCTTGCTGCGTAAGCGGCATGGTCTCGGCGGTTTTCTTCAATTTGGAAAGTTCGGCACGCAGGCGATCCTGTTGCTTGACAATCGTGCGCACGTTCGGATGTTCTTCCTTGAACAGGCGCATTAGGGCCTGACGCTGCTGTTCCAGTTCAAGAATCTGGCGCTGCAAATCGACTTCCTTTTCGAGGTGCGCTCTGGTTTCACCGGTCATATCGACAGAGCCTATCTTGTAGCGGTAGTCGGCAAGAATTTTTTCGGCGCTGTCCAGCTTTGCCTTGACTCCAGGCAACTGAGCCTCCAGGAATTCCAAGGTCTTCTGCGCCTCGGCGCTACGCATTTCTACGTTCTGCCGCAGGTAAGTTTTTGCAATAGTATTCAAGATAGATGCGGCTCGGTCCGGATAGCGGTGGCTCAGGCTCACCCCGATAATTCCCGTCTGCTTGCCCCTCTCCGAAACAGAAAGAGAACGCGCAAGTTTCCGAACCGCCATCAGCGGATTGGTCTGGCGGAGAGCGAACTGTTCCCCTTCCGAGGCGCGCATCAGCTTAACGCAAATCACAAGCGTATCACCAGCATACGGCGCGCGCAGGCGGTCGCCAACCTTGCCTTCGAGCAATTTGTTGCCTTCGGGAGTATAGACGGCATAGGTATTCTCGCTGAGTACTTCGGCAATCCAGCGTTCCATACGTGCCAAAGCCGGTATGTTGAGTTCCTCGATATCCATGCGCCCTTCGCGATGGAGGAGGCGATTCAACTTGCTAATAGGAGTCGCGCTATAAGCCAAACGTTCCGCATCCACCACATAGTCCAGAACCATGCGGCTCTTGATCAACTCTATTTCGGCATCGGCAGGGCTTGACACGTCAAGCAAGGCACCCATTTCGCCCATAGCCTTCGTGGCCTTGTTTCCGCCCTTGACGTTCACCTGCAACAGGGCGTCACTCGTAAACTGCGGGCGGATCCACATGCCCACTCCAAGACCAATCAAAGCGCCCAAAATCATGCATGCCAACAAGAACAGTTTGCGGCTCCAAAGAATGCCGAATGCTTCAAGCAGCGTAATCGATTCCGTTGGTGTGGGAATCTGCAATTGAGCCAAACTAATCGTCGTACTCTTCTCGTTTTCAGCCATAAAAATTCCTATTCAGTTTGTTATAAAAATAAAAAAAACGCCGAGGAACAATGTGCTCGTTCTTCGACGTTATCCTTAAAGATATAACTTCTGTCTTTACTCGTTGCTGGTCGGGACCATCTCTACGCGACGGTTAATCTGGCGACCTTCCTTGCTGTTGTTGCTGGCGATGGGCATCGTGTTGCCATAGCCAACAGCACGCAAACGAGATTCTTCCACTCCCCTCTTCACGAGGTAGTCCACAACCGTCTGGGCGCGCCTCTGCGAGAGGTTCATGTTGTATTCGTCAGTACCGGTATTGTCGGTATGACCTTGTACTTCAAGGCTTGCAGTAGGGAACTTTTTCATCAAGCGAGCGACATCGTTAAGCGTACCAAAACTTCTCTGGGTGAGCTTGGCGGAATTTGTATGGAAACGGATGCCCTTCTTGAGTTCGTCAAGGTCTTCCTTCTTATTCAGCGGGCAACCATTGGAGTCAATCACCACACCGGGGAGCGTGTTGGGGCACTTGTCCTTGTTGTCGGGCACGCCATCCTTGTCAAAGTCAGGGATACAACCGTTGCTGTCCACCTCGGCTCCAGCCTCGGTATTGGGGCACTTGTCCTTGTAGTCGGGCACGCCATCCTTATCATGATCAGGCGGGCAGCCGTCTTCGCCGACTTCAATGCCCGGTTTGGTATTGGGGCACTTGTCCACGTTATCCGGCACACCATCGTTATCGAAATCACCCACCTTGGGTTCTTCCTTCTTCGTGGTATCCTTCATGATAATGACAATCGTATCGCGTTGCGGTTCATGCTTGATGACGATTGTATCACGGAGCGGACGTTCAGGAGCCTTCTCTTCCGTGCCACCGAAGCGGATGGTCAACAAGGCTGCACCGGCCCAAAGCGGCGTAGGAGCATAACAGTACGAGCCTTCGTGGCCGCGTTCACCCGAGAAGTGAATCGTCTTGCCCTTGCAACCTTTCATTTCTTCATCGTAATCGAAGTCGAGGTTCTTGAAGGTACGTGCGGCAATATCCATACCGATGGCAAAATCAACATTCTTGGTAATGTGGAAGCGCATACCCGGAGTTACAAGCATCGGGTCGTAGAACGGGTCAACATAGTAATCACCCTTTTCTTGCAAGCGCATTTCACCGCTGAATTCAACGAAGAAATCCACAAACTGAATCGGGACGAGGTTCAAACCAGTGCTATACACGAGCGTGGTGGCCTCGCCATCCCCCGTAGGCACAACAACACCAGCAGAACCGTTCCAACGCAAGGGGAAATTCCTCTTGGAGAAGTCCATCGTGAGAGCCAAACCGGCACCGAAGGCCCAACTATCGGCCGTCAGCGGTTGCGTATAGCCTTCACCATTCAAGTACCAGGCGTGTCTCGGACGGACACCGGCCTGAGTTTCACCCGTCGGGGCGTAAGCATCTAACAAGAGAGCGACGCTCCAAATCCTGTTCGTGTCGAAGGGGGCGCGAATCTTGGCAAAGATGTCCAAGTCACCACGACCGATAGCCCACATGTTCGAGGCCCCGCCCGGGCTGTCCGGAGCATGGTCGTAGTAGAGAGGCATGCTAACACCGAGGTCTAAGAAATCCAACAGACCTATCCCGATGAAGAAATCACCGGACATAGTCGCGGCCCAATCCAAGAAGGCATGGCGTTGACCATTCATTTCGTAGCCACCGCCACGAGTAAAGGCCCAAGCATCAGTGGCTATGGTTCCGCCAGTACCGACTACGGTATTCCACTGGCCAAGGGTTTTCGCGTTAATCTGATGTAAACCATCAGATCCCCCGGCTACAATGCCGGAATGGGCAAACGATAAGCCGGACGCCAGCAGCGCACAGCCCAATACTTTGTTAATTAAACGCACCTTAAAACTCCTTCTGGATTTTCGGTTTTTTAGTCCTATATAAAATAACAAATAAAAAAGCCAAGCAAAGTCATTTCAACAGCCGTGGAGCATTTTTTCAAAAAATTTCATACAAAACACCGAAAAACACGCCCATCCTCCCTCCGGCAGATTATTTTATGCAGCACCGCGCTTGTCTGCCGCCTCCCGAAGGACCTTTAAAAAGTAAGCAGAATCCCCACTTTTCCAGGCTCTTTCGATAGCCTGGAGTGCAGATCGGTCCGTGCTATAATTGGGCTTTTCAACAAGCCCTTGTCGCTGGTTCATGATTCCCCTTCCTGAATCGCAAGTCTTTTGTAACATCAAATATAATACACAAAAAAAAATGCGTCAACTGGGGAGGTTTGTCTAAAATTTGCCCAAATTAACCCGGGTCGCCCTATGCGTCCCCGCATCCCGTACAAAATACATTCCAGCCGGAAAATTGGCTTTTTTAAGTAAAAAACGGCAATCAGAGGGGGTTGAGCACCCTAAAGACCGGATACGGCCAAGCCATTTCCCGTTCAAATCGAACACGTCTAAAACAACTTCATCCTTTGCAGAGGCCAATGCCGGAGCCCTCCAGGAAACCGTATGCGAAGAGTCCTCCACAAGTGAATCCTCTGCCAAAGCATACCAAATAGCGCCAGCGAAATCGGCCGTTGCATCGGTCGGAGGTTCTGTGAGGTTGGCCCCGAAATTGGCATTGTTCAGCATATCGGTGTTCACCATGCCGTAGAAAACACCCTTGGAAATTTCGGATGTGAAATTGTTTTCGAGGTCGCCACGGAGCTGGGCCGTCCCGCTCAGTTTTTTCCCGTCCACAGGCCACATGACGCCGTGGACCTGCGCCTTCCCCGACACAGTACTATTCACAACAACACTGAGAGCACCAACACGCACATCGTCCTTGAGAGTCCCGCTCACAAGCCAAGCATCTTCTTCGAGGATAGCGTTATCGGCCATGTTGCCACCACTCACAAGCGCACGGCCCCGGACCACAGCCTTCCCGCCAACCGTGCCGCCGTTCACGACGGCAAAGTCCTCAATCCGGGCATCGCCCGAAACAGTGCCGCCGTTCACGACAGCATCCGGGCCAACATAAACCGAAGCGTCCACCTTGGCCTTGCTGCTGACCCAGCCGCCGCCGTTCGCATGTTTCGCATACCCTTGAGCGCTCCCGCCGGCATAGCCGGCCGGTTTCCAAAAATTGTCGTTGTAGCCTTCGGGTTTCCCGTTCACCACCTCTATCATGTACGGGTAACGGTAGACGCTGTAGTAGAACTGGTCCCAAAGAATTGTCTGCATCTCGGACGGGGCGGCGGTCACGGCGAGCCAGAGGGCCTTGTCGGAGGCCTTCGTTTCGATGGAGACATTACCCGCCGTATCCAGCATCAGTTCGCTGTAGCGCGGTATGCCGTCGGAACCTTCGGCCACCAACCCCACGGCCCACTGGCTCGCCGGATCGGGCAAAGCATCCGGTGCATAGTTGCACCACTTGTAATGTTTCCCCTTGTACGTATCTTCGTTGTCGCCAAAGCACTTGTAGCCTTCCCCTTTCTTGTGCTGGACAATCCCGCGGAACCTGACAGTCACCTTCCCTGCCGAATCAGGGTAAATGCGCACGATGTTGTAACCCCAGCGCTGCGGAGCCCAGTAGCTCGGCACAATGTAACGGTCCGGGCCACCCGAGGCAGAATCCATCCTATTCAGCATCGTCACGCGCATGTGCCGTGCCGTATTGGATGTGTTCCGGCGCGTCGAGAACTCGTAATTCCCCCAAGACTTGCTGTAGAGTTTTTTCTTTTCGGGAGCATACTCGAACGTCGCATTCTTCATTGCAAATTGCCCGAACTCGCGGTTCAAATCTTCCAGAGACCAATCGTACACCATCATCATCGCGGTAAAGGGGGTCTGCTCCATGCGACCGTCCTCACCATCGTGAATCGATTCCATCCAAAGGCGGTTCACTTCCTTCGCTCCATCATTGCCACCACCGAACTTTTCCTTGAGGTGTTCCAGAAACTGCCAGTTGCAATAGCGGTCACGCGTGGAACCGTAATACAGATAAGGAAAGTTGATGAGGTATTCGGAGCAATGGGCATCCTTCGGGTTGTACTGGTGCGCCATCCAGTTGGCGTGCGACTCAGCGAACCAGCCCGCATGGCTGTTGTTGCCCATCCAACCCGCAACACCTTGCAAGCCGTGCGCAAATTCATGCGACGTGCCCCAATAATCCTTCAAGGAGCCCACACCAATCCACATGCCGGGCCCGTACTCGCCGTTGAGCGCCTTCACGTAATCCGTACCGCCATACAGCGAACTCATCACTGCATTTTCAAAAACGTAGATATTGCTCTTGAGTTTCTTATCCGGGCTTTTCGGGAAAGGCAACATCCAGCCGAGGGAATCCGTATAGAACGAGAAAACCTTCTCCAGTGATTGCAAAACGCCCTGGGCATCCGCTGCAGGAATTGAGACAGTGTTTGTAATTCCATCGTCTGTTTTCGGTTTTTTGCAGACTTCGAAATGTTCTGATTCATCGATTAACGAAAATCCGTTACCAGCGCACTGGTTTTCCCATGTTATGGCAAAACACAGGCATGGCAAAATCGCCAACAGGAACGGAATAAAAATCTTCATAGGAACTCCTTGCACAACCCATAGGAAAAATATACTCGTAAAACGGCTACGTCAATATCTACGCAAAACCGGTTCGAAATTTTATAAGGCTAGCTTTTTATTTCGTGGCGTCCGGCGCCGGATTTTCCGCATTTTTCTTATGGCGGCCAATATTCTTGAAATCCGGAGTCAGTTTAGCGCAAGCCGAATCCTTCGGCAAGGAGCGGTACAGCACGAGTTCCTTCGTAAAGAACCCCTTGGTCGAGGAACTAACAGTCCATTTGTTGCCAGCAGCGCAGCCACCGAGCTGTACCTTGTTCTCGGCGACAAAGCGCGAGCCCGTCACCTTGTACTTGAAATAATCCGTCTGCGCCGTATCGGGGAGCTGCAGGGATTTCGGCCCACCGATATCGTTGTTCCGAGCAAAGTACGTCTTCTGCGCGTCCACGTAGCCCGCAGCCCAGTCCTGCATGTCCTTGAGGGCGGATTCCACATTGGCAACCTGCTGCCTTTCGGAAAAACCGGAAAGAGCGACAATGAGCACAATTAAAGCAACCACTCCCCCAGCCGAACTGGCAATAATAATTTTAGCCCGACGGGACAACGGATGAACTTCGGGAGCGGCTTCATCATCAAGCAAGCCCTCCATCGGTTCAACCGTATCCCACTTGAGCAGGC
Source organism: Fibrobacter sp. (assembly GCA_016285835.1). GTDB lineage: Bacteria > Fibrobacterota > Fibrobacteria > Fibrobacterales > Fibrobacteraceae > Fibrobacter. Next base: position 1,283 of record JAEERM010000075.1, on the reverse strand, counting down.
GCATAGCCACCAAGACATGTACCGCCTGCTTGGGAAAAGCGATACACACCACGGCCACAAGCAAAATCAAGATGCCAATAACGAGAATGATCGTCAGGGCCGTTTCGGCCGTAGGCAACAAGGCATTGACGTCCTTAACCATCGCCAGGAGTTGCTTGTCTTCGGCAAAATTCCTCGACGCAATCCTGCCCGTAAAGTTGGAATAACGCGCGAGCGCAAGGTGAATCGCATCGGTGGCTATAGCCAGAACAGCCGTAAGCACCCTCGACACAAGTACGAAAATCATGCCGATAATGGCAATCATCGCTCCGACAAGGCGGACCGTGCGTATGGGTGTCAATCCGTTCATTTTTTCTCCATCAGTTCCTTGGCCAGCTTTTTAGCCGACGTAAAGTCAGCCTTGCCTGTACCGAGCTTGGGCACCTTGTCGACGGCAAACGCCGCAGCAGGGAGCATAATCGGCGGGAACCCGCTTGCACGCAGTTCCGAAAGCACGTCCTTCGGGTCCTTGTCCCCCTGGTAAAGGAGCACAATCTTTTCGCCCTTGGCCGAATCGGGGATAGCCGTCACCACGTAGTCGCAACCTTCGAGCACCGGCGTATCCTGAATCTTCTTCTCGACGGCACCGAGGCTCACCATCTCGCCGCCGAGCTTCGCAAAGCGGCTGTAGCGGTCCACAATCGTGAGGAAGCCGTCCTCGTCCAAAAAGCCCTTGTCGCCCGTGCGGTAATAACGCTTGCCATCGATTTGCACCATCACGCTTTGGGTGCGTTCGGGGTCCTTGAGGTAGCCCACCATCACCTGGCAGCCGCCAATCAAGACCATGCCCGCCTCGCCTGTCGGCAACGGCTTGTTCGTCTCGGGGTCCACGATCAGGAACTGGGAACCAGGGAGCGCCATGCCCACCGTGCCCGGCTTGTTGTTCACCTGCATGGTCATGTAGTCGCTGCGGAGGTTGTTCTCGGTGTTGATGGATGCCACCGGGGCCGTCTCGGTACAGCCGTACCCTTCGTAAATTTCCTTGCCGAACTTGAGACGGAACGCGGTCACCAATTCCGGGCGCAAGGCTTCGGCGCCAGCGATAATGAGGCGCACGTACTTGAGCGCCATCGGGTGTACGTAACGGCTAATCGTAAACGCACGCAGGAATGTCGGAGTCGCAACAAACGCAGACACGCGGAATTCCGCACAAACTCGCGCCATCGTCTTCACGTCGGTCGGGTCGGCCACCGTCACGATGGGGCACCCTTCCGTAAGGTTCAAAAGCGTCGTCACCGTAAGGC
>JAEERM010000074.1 GCA_016285835.1 Fibrobacter sp. | reverse complement strand
TTTACGCCAAGCAGGCCTCCAGCGGGAGCGCGGGCGTGCGCTTCACCTTCACGGCCCCGAGCGCGGGCACCTACGCCGTCGTCGTGTCGAACGAGACCACGCAGGATTCCGCCGTGTACATCCGTTACGCGGCCACCGACTACGCGACGGCCGCCACGACAAAGAAATTCCTCGGCACCTATTCCGAACCGATGACGCTCTCGGCGGGCCAGGAAGTCGCGATCGTCGTCGCCAACACGGGCAGCGGCGCGAACCCGTTCTACATCAACTACGCCACGCAGGCCCACAAGATAACGCTCGGCACGGATGGACATGGCAAGGCTATGCCGGCAGGCGGCTACGCGACGGCCTATGCCGGCTCGCGGTACTCCATTTCCGCGGAGGCCAATGCGGGCTACCGCTTCTCCGACTGGCAAACGGTTTCGGGCTCGCCCGTCATCGACGACAAGAACGCGCCCTACACCTACGTGACGGTGAGCGGCGACGCCGAACTGAAGGCGCGCTTCAAGGCGAGTTCGGTCTACACGCTCACCCGGACGAAGCAGAAATTCAACCACCAGGACAACTACTACAGCGAAAGCTCCCGCTCGGCCATCCGCTTCACCTGGACTCCGCCCGACTCGGGCTCCTACATGGTCAGTATCGAGGCCGTCGACCCGGTCGGGGGCATCTTTACTGATTACGGCACCGACAAGAACTTCTCGACCCCCGTGTCGGAAAAAATCGTCTCCGGCACGACAAGTTTCACCGTGCAAGGCACCCCGGGCGTCCCGCTCTACTGGACATTCCAGGACAGCAGCAATGCCATCCCGAACAAGTCCTTCAACGTCTGGATTTCTTCTCCCTATGTACTGAACGTGCTGAGCGCGAAGGGCGGCTCGGCGTACCCGTCCGGGACGGTGTACACCGCCCCCGGCAACAAGACCTTCCTGACCGCGTGGCCGCACGGGGGCTACAAGTTCAAGTCGTGGGTGAACACCGAGGGCGACATGACCATCGACGCCCCGAAGGACCCGCACACGACGGTCACGCTGACGGACTCGGTGTGCAGCGTGAAGGCGACCTTCACGAACGACGAGTCCGCGGAGCCGGTGCTGAACATATCCAAGCTTGATGTGGGCAACTACCCGGAGATCTGCGCGCAGGTGTCCGTGACGGACAAGAACTCTGGCTACACCTTCTACGGGCTTACCTCCGACGACTTCACACTGACACAGGACGGGACCCCCATCAAGCCCGAGGTGACGAGCATCGAGAGCGTCACGGGCGTCTCCGTGGTGATCGTGGTGGACGAGAGCGGCTCGATGGTGTACAACGACCGCATGGAGAAGGCGAAGGCCTCGATCCGCAGCTTCGTGAACGACATGGGCCCCCGCGACAGGACGTCCATCGTCGGCTTCCGCGGACGCGACTCGACCGTGGTGCACCAGGCCATGACCTCGGACAAGTCCCTGCTGACAGGCGCCGTCGACCGTCTGGACCCGATCGGCGAGGTGACGAACATCCTCACCGGGGCCTACGTCGGCGTGGAACAGACCCTGAACGAGACGAACCCGTCGGCGGTCATCATCTTCTCCGACGGTAATAATAATAGCGGCCTGACTGCAGTGAGGGATGTCGTGAATTTCGCCAACACGGCGAAGACGTCCATCTACTCCATCGGCCTCGAGACCGACAGCGAATACCCCCTGAAAGACATCGCGCTCAATACGGGCGGCACGCTCACGTTTGCGAGCGACGCGAGCGAGCTCGCCGGCATCTACGCGGCCATCCGCAACAGCATCATGTCGCAGTACATGGTGTGCTACCAGACGCCGGACACGGTCCAGAACGGCGAGACGCACACTGTGGCCATCAGCACGAAGTTCAACAAGATCACCACGAGCGACACGGCGCGCTGGAACGAAAACTCGTTGCCACCGACAATCACGCTCACCGACGCCACGAAAAAACTGATGGAAACCCCGCAGGAATCGAACAACCCGCTCACGATTGGCGTGTACATAAGGACTCTGGTCGGTGTCAGCTTTGCCAACGTGTACGTGCGCACCTCCGGCACGAACGGCGTCTTCACGCAGTACACGATGCGCAACGTGCGCGACAGCCTGTGGGAATTCATGGTCCCTGCGAGCGCAGTGATGGCTCCGGGGCTTGACTTCTACGTGATCGCCGCGGATTCCCTCGGCCAGGCGGGCAAGTCCCCGCGTATCCAGAACCCCGCGAACCAGCCGTACACCATCTTTGTCGATAACGATATCCCCGCCATCGAGGCCGTGTCGGTTGCTTGCGAGGATTCCACCTCCGACCTGAAGACGTTCCGCTTCAGCATCAAGGACAGCGACGGCATCGACCGTGCGACGCTCTATTACAAGAACTCCCACGCCATCATCTTCCAACAGATTCCGCTCTCGTACTCCGGCAAGAACGACACGTGGGTCGCCGAGTTCCCCGCGAACGTGCGCGACTACGACATGCTCTTCTACTACCTGCGGGTGACGGACGCGAAGGGCGCGTCCGTCCGCAGCCCGAAGGAGGGAACCCTCGCGACGGACGCCTGCCGCATCCACTACGTGGACAACGATTCCTCCGTCATCGACCCGCTCCCCGAGGATTCCATCCTCCCGCCGTCCCCGCGCGACTCGATCGTGTACTCGCTCATCGCGGACAGCGCGGAGATGTACGACAAGGACCTGGACGGGCGCGCGGACTTCGTGCGCGTCCACTTCAAGGAGGAGCGCAGCGACAACATCACAAGCGTCGACTCGATTTTCTGGAACTCCAACCGCGGCGAGTGGCGCTACGTGCCGGCGGAAGCGATAAAGCAGAATCGCACGGATGGCAAATGGTTCGAAGGCTACATCAACAAGCCCTACAAGTACGGGCTGACCAAGGCCGACTCCGCGCACCCGCCGTTCCTAGCTTTCTCAACGATATATTCCGAGGAACTCGAAAACGTGAGACTGCTTGACCGCGTAGGCGCTGTCCCCGCGCGCGCAACCAAGTCCCCCGGGAAAATCGGTCTCGAGGAATACATGGACCCGAATTCCGAAACCCCGCCGGATACGTTGGTCGTGACCCTTTCGGAGCCGGTCATCAATGTCGGCGACGAGAAGGGCTGGGAAAAACTTTTCCGTTATTCTGAATCGTGCGACGATACCGTCACGCATCCGCTCAAACTGAAACATTCTCCGAAGATTCGCGAGAATGGACTGCAGTGGATGCTGGTGCTCGACGACTATTCGGTCAAGGCTGGCTTCTGCCTTTCGACGGACCCGTCGGCCGCCTACGAGGACCTCGCGGGCAACTCGATGGGCCGCGGCGGAATCAGGATAGAAGGGAAGGACGGCTCCCTATACCTGGCTGAGGTACGCCCGCTCCAGGCTGTCAGCGGCATCGGCAAGACGCCGAAGTGGATTCCGCCGGACGGCGACGAATGGGAATCGTTGCCGGATTCGCTCGCCGCGATCAGCGTGAAAGCGACCATGCCTTACACCGCGGAAGTGTACATTTTCGACGGAATCGCATCCTACGTGACGCATTTCAAGCAGAAATTCGGCTACGACGGCGAGATGGACCAGTCGATCCGCGGCAAGCCGGGCGATTTGTTTAGGCAGGGCTACTTGCACTGGAACAAGCGTTCCGATAAGGGCCGCAAGGCCGGCACGGGCGTGTACATCTGGAAGATTTTCTTCAAGTTTGAGGACGGGCATAAAGAAACCCGCATCGTCAAGACCGGTATCTATCGCCGCGGGCATAAGAAGAAGTAGGGTGTGAGGTCGGCACTTCGTGCCTTTGAGGTATGAGGTCGCTCGCAAGCTCGCTGTGAGGAAAGTAGGAAGTGGAGTTGTCATTGCGAAGGGCGAATCGCCCTGAAGCAATCTCCGTTAGAGAATCTAGAGGTTATATTGACGCACGAAGTGCGTGATTCTTTTCACTAGCCACTAGCCTCTAGTCTCTATTCTCTAGTCTCTCAAAGATTCACTGCTCATTGCTAAAAAAATTATCCGTTTTATACAAAATAAGTATATATTTAGAGCGGACTTTTTTCATTTTCCTTATCGCTTGAAGTGGGGGCTGGGTGCTTATTTTCTTCTTTTCGTTGCTTTGCTCTATAATATTTGTAGCAACAGCCAACGCAGATGTGACCATTGAAGGGGAGCCAAATTCATATAACGTATCCATAGGCGATACGCTTTCTGTCACTTCCAGAAAGGCCCTCCAGGTCGGCGAGAACTTTGTCAGGTGGGAAATCGTCTCCGGAACGGGAACATTTACCGATGCGACTGAAGACTCCACGGGTTTTATCCCGTCGTCGAACAATGTTGTCATCAGGAGGGTGACTCGAAACCTGCCTATCTATGAAATATCCGATAAGACGGCAAAATTTAATTTTGACAAAAATAGCGTCGTCATACCTAGGATGTCGTATTATGGCATCCGGATGTATTTCGATACCGACGAGGGTGGACAATTTCTGCTTACTTACATAAACAACCAATCGATAGGATTGATTGATTTCTATGGGGATTCCACTTTCAGCAATTCTGTACCCAATGCTCCGTCTGATTCCTTTGTCATATCAAGAGATTGTTTGGGACACAAATGTGCTATTAGGACGCAACCCCATACAAGGAACTACTTTTTTTTCTATGCCGTGAGCTATCCCGATGCGAATATGAAGGATTCTATTCTCGTTAGGGTTGATCGAACTTATACTCTGGAAACATCATGCTCTGGTAACGGAACGGCGTATTTTGACTCCTTGGGACTGGGAAATCGGTCTTTCAACGTCCAATCCTATAGCAGGGTTATCAATTCCGATACGATCAAGGTATATGCCATCCCCGGCACTGACAACGTATTCGACCACTGGGAGGTCGCTTCCGGTTCGTGTGCCATCCTGGACAGTACGAAGGATACAACGTCCGTATTCAACATGAAGAGCGACTGCAACGTACGTGCCGTGTTCCGTGCCGGCGTCGTCTATCCGGTCTCGGGCACTCCCACCCGGTACAACTTCAACGACCACATCTTCGCCAGGCAGGCATCCAGCGGGAGCGCCGGCGTGCGCTTCCTGTTCGTTGCCCCGAACTCCGGCACCTACGCGGTCGTCGTGTCAAACGAGATCACACAGGACTCCGCCGTCTACATCCGGTACACCGATACCGACTACAGGACAGAAGCGGTGAAGGAGCGCTTCCTCGGGACCCATGTCGAGACGATGACCCTCGCGGCGGGGGACGAAGTCGCGATTGTCATCGCTAATACGGGGAAGGGGGCCAATCCCTTCTACATCAGCAACTCGACACAGGCCAACCGTATACGCCTCGTCTCGGACCCCTACGGCAAGGTCCTGCCCGCGGGGGGCTACGCGACGGCCTACGCCGGCGCCCGCTACTCGATCGCGGGCGAGTCGATCGCCGAAGGCTACCGCTTCTCGAACTGGCAGATTGTTGCGGGCGATGTCACGATCGACGATGCCAAGGCCCCCTACACCTACGTGATAATCGGTGACAACGTGGAGCTGAAGGCGAACTTCAAGGCGAGCTCCGTCTACAAGCTCTCCGGAAACAAGCAGTCGTTCAACTTCCGTGACTACTACTACAGCGAAAGCACGCGCTCGGCCATCCGTTTCAGCTGGACCCCTCCCGACACGGGCACCTACGTCATCACATTTGAACCCGTCGATCCGCTGGCAGGCATCTTCAAGGATTACGGCACCGACAAGACGTTTGCGACGGCCCTATCCGAGAAGGCCGTCTCCGGCACGACGAGCTTCACCGTAAGTGGCGCCCCCGGCGTCCCGCTCTACTGGACGCTGCAGGACAGCGGCAGCGCCATCCCGAACACTTCGTTCAAGGCCTGGGTCTCTTCGCCCTACGTGCTGAACGTGCAGAGTGCGAAGGGGGGCTCGGCCTATCCATCCGGGAAGGTGTACACCGCCCCCGGCGACAGGACCATCCTGACCGCGTGGCCTCACGGCGGCTACAAGTTCAAGTCGTGGGTGACCACCGAGGGCGACATGACCATCGAGTCGCCGAAAGAATCGCGCACGGTCGTCGTGCCGAAGGACTCAGTCTGTTCCGTGAAGGCGACCTTCACGAACGACGAGTCCGCGGAGCCCGTACTGAACATCTCGAAGCTGGAGGTGGGCAACTATCCGGAGGTCTGCGCGCAGGTGTCTGTCACGGATAAAAATACGGGCATTTCCTTCTACGGGCTGGTCTCCGACGACTTCACGCTGACGCAGGACGGCGTCCCTGTCACGCCGCAGGTCACGAGCATCGAGAACGTCACGGGTGTCTCTGTCGCGCTCGTGGTCGACGAGAGCGGCTCGATGGCATACAACGACCGCATGGAGAAGGCGAAGGCGTCCATCCGGAACTTCGTCGAGAATATGGGCCCCTACGACCGTACGTCCATCGTCGGCTTTCGCGGGGACGACTCGACCGTGGTGCACCAGGCCATGACCTCGGACAAAACGCAGTTGTTTAGGGCTGTGGATCGTCTTGAGGCAATAGGTGATGTCACAAACATCATCGTAGGTACTTATGTCGGTGTAGAACAGATTGTGAACGAGACGAACCCGACTGCGGTCATCGTGTTCTCTGACGGAGTAGATGGCAGTGGTCACAGAACATATAAGGAAACCATATCGTTCGCCAATGAAAAAAATACGACCGTCTATTCCATTGGCCTCGAGACGGATGCCAAATATCCGCTAGAAGACCTGGCCGTCAACACGGGTGGCACCTTCACGTTTGCAAGCGACGCGAGCGAACTCGCCGGCATCTACGCGGCCATCCGCGACAACATCATGTCGCAGTACATGGTGTGCTACCAGACGCCGGACACGGTCCAGAACGGCGAGACGCACACGGTGGCCATCAGTACGAAGTTCAACAAGATCACCACGAGCGACACGGCGCGCTGGAGCGAAAACTCTCTGCCGCCTACGGTCACGCTGACCGAGGCCACGAAGGAACTGATCGACAACCCGCAGGAATCGAACAACCCGCTCACGCTTGGCGTGTACATAAGGACTCTGGTCGGCGTCAGCTATGCCGACGTGTACGTGCGCATCTCCGGCACGAACGGCGTATTCACCCGCTACCCGCTTCAGAACGTGCGCGACAGCCTGTGGGAGTTCACCGTCCCGGCGAGTGTCGTGACGGCTCCCGGCCTCGACTTCTACGTGATCGCCGCAGACGCCCTGGGCCAGGCGGGTAAATCCCCGCGCATCCAGAACCCCGCGAACCAACCGTACACCATCTTCGTGGACAACGACATCCCCGCCGTCGAGTCCGCCACCGTGGCCTGCGAGGACTCGACGTCCGACGTGAAGACGTTCCGGTTCGGCCTCAAGGACAGCGACGGCATCGACCGCGCGACCCTCTACTACAAGGACTCCCGCGCCATCATCTTCCAGCAGATGCCGCTCTCGTATTCCGGCAAGAACGACACGTGGGTTGCCGAGTTCCCCGCGAACGTGCGCGACTACGACATGCTCTTCTACTACCTGCGCGTGACGGACGCGAGAGGCGCGACCGTCCGCCATCCGGGCGAGGGAACTCTCTCCACGGATGCATGCAGAATACGCTTTGCCGAGGACCCGGACGACACCACTGCCACCGAGGACCCGCTCCCCGAGGATTCGATCCTCCCGCCGTCCCCGCGCGACTCCATCGTGTACTCGCTCATCGCGGACAGCGCGGAGATGTACGACAAGGATTTGGACGGCCGCGCTGACTACGTTCGCGTGCACTTCAAGGAGGAGCGCAGCGACAACATCACGAGCGTGGACTCGATCTTCTGGAACTCCAACCGCGGCGAGTGGCGCTACGTGCCGGAAGGCACCATCAAGCAGGACCGCTCCGACGGGACGTGGTTCGGCGGCTACATCAACAAGCCGTACAGGTACGGCCTGACCAAGGCCGACTCTGCCCATCCGCCGTTCCTTGCTTTCTCAACGATATATTCCGAGGACCTCGAAAACGTGAGACTGCTTGACCGCGTAGGCGCTGTCCCCGCGCGCGCAACCAAGTCCCCCGGGAAAATCGGGCTCGAAGAATACATGGACCCGAATTCGGACATGCCGCCGGATACGTTGGTCGTGACCCTTTCGGAGCCGGTCATCAATGTCGGTGACGAGAAGGGCTGGGAAAAACTTTTCCGTTATTCTGAATCGTGCGACGATACCGTTTCGCATCCGCTCAAGTTGAAACATTCTCCGAAGATTCGCGAGAACGGTCAGCAGTGGATGCTTGTGCTCGACGACTATTCCGTCAAGGCGGGCTTCTGCCTCTCCACCGACCCGTCGGCCACCTACGAGGACCTCGCGGGCAACTCGATGGGCCGCGGCGGAATCAAGATAGAAGGGAAGGACGGCTCTCTCTACCTGGCCGAGGTGAAACCGCTCCAGGCTATCAGCGGCATCGGCAAGACGCCGAAGTGGATTCCGCCGGACGGCGACGAATGGGAATCGTTGCCGGATTCGCTCGCCGCGATCAGCGTGAAAGCGACGATGCCGTACACCGCGGAAGTGTACATTTTCGACGGAATCGCATCCTACGTGACGCATTTCAAGCAGAAATTCGGCTACGACGGCGAAATGGAACAGACCATCCGTGGCAAGCCCGGCGACCTTTTCCGGCAAGGCTACTTGCATTGGAACAAACGTTCCGAGAAGGGCCGCAAGGCCGGCACGGGCGTGTACATCTGGAAGATTTTCTTCAAATTTGAAGATGGGCACAAGGAGACGAGGATAGTGAAGACCGGTATCTATCGTCGCGGGAGTAGGAAAAAGTAGGAAGTGGTTAGGGGTTAGGATCTAGAATCTAGGGGCTAGGGAGAAATATCACGGCTTCGCCGTCTTATATTGACGCACGAAGTGCGTGATTCTTTTCACTAGCCTCTATTCTCTAGTCTCTAGGCCCTAGATTTAAAATAAAATAATTTTTTTTGTTCGCTTTGTACAAAATAAGTATATATTTAGGGCGGGATTGTTAATTTTTACTTCATTTTTCTGATGAGGGGGCTGGGTGTTATTATTTTTTGTTTCGTTGCTCTGTTCTATAATTTTTGTAGCAACAGCCAACGCAGATGTGACTATTGAAGGGGAGCCAACTCCCTATCGTGCTAACATTGGCGACACTGTTCATATTTCTTTCAAGAAAAGTCTCGCTATCGGGGAAAATTTTGTCCGCTGGGAAATCGTATCGGGCTCGGGAGTTTTTGTTAATGCCTCGGTTGATTCAACCGGATTCATTCCATCTACGAATTCTGTTGTCTTGAGAGCGGAGACTAGGCTGGTCCCCATCTATGAGATAAGCGAAACTGCAACCAAATTGTATTTTGACCAAAATAGCGCCAAAATTCCCAATGATTCATACGGCCTTCGGATGTACTTCCAAGCCGGAGCCTCTTCGAACTATATGTTCTCATGCACGTTCAATCAACGCATAATGGGGCTTAACTATTTTGGCACGGATTCCACATATACAAATGTGCAACCTCGCACCACCGGTGACTCTTATGGTCGCAATTTTTATTTTACGGCACAGCCTAATAGCAAGAATTACCTTTTCTTCTATATTGCAAATTCGAGCGCTTTTGTTCAAACATTGAGGGACTCTACCATAGTATCGGTTCGTCCGATTTTCACTCTCGATGTTTCTGCTTCAGAGGGGGGGTATGCACAAGTCGATTCCTTGGGGACTTTAGCCTCATCTTTTAACAGGGCTCCTGCCAATCAATCAAGTTACATTTACGCTTTCCCCGATCCCGATTACAACTTTGACCATTGGGAGGTCGTATCGGGTAATTGTACTATTTCTGACAAAAAGAATTCAAACACAACGGCAGTTATTCGCCAAGGGGATTGTAAGGTAAAGGCGGTCTTTTCACAAGGAAGCGTTTATGCCATTACAAAGACTCCAACCGAATACAATTTTACAGATAACGTGTATGCAAAACGAGTTTCCAGCGGAAAAAATGGTGTCCGGTTCACCTTCACGGCTCCTAGTAGTGGTTCCTATACCATCATCATGTCGAATTCGCGTTTTCAGAGCCCTCTTGAATACATCCGGCACGCATCTGCCGATTTTTCAACAGTGACCGATTCGACGAGATTTACCGGGACTCTTTCCAAAACCCTCAATCTCACAGCCGGGCAAACCGTCTACATAACCCTTGCCAATACAATACAAAAAGACAACCCGTTCTACATCAATTACGGAACGCAATCTTATAAACTCACGCTAACCCCGGATTTGAACGGCAAAACCATCCCAACCAATGGTTATGATACGGCTTTTGTCGACACAAAATACTCAATTAGCGCCCAAGGGAATGCTGGATACCATTTTTCCGATTGGGAAATCGTATCAGGAACACCTGTGATTGACGATAAAAACCAACCCAACACATTCGTCACGATATCTGGGAACGTCGAACTGAAAGCTCATTTTAAACAAAGTTCCATATATAAGTTATCTGAAAAAAAACAAAAATTCAATTTCAAAAAGAATTATTACAATGAATCCACCCGGTCGGCAATCCGGTTCTCATGGACTTCGCCTGATTCTGCGTCTTTCGCGCTCCGCGTTGCGCCTGTTGACTCCGTCTATGTTATAATTCGTGATTATGGGACAGACAGTACTTTTTCAAAAATTGTGTCAACTGTCATGGCCAATAGCGCATCGAATCTCAATTTCGCTAATACGCCCAATACAACCCATTATTTTACGATACAAGATACATCTTCAGGAATTCCGGATAAGTCGTTCAATGCTTGGATTTCTGCTCCATTCTTGTTGAACATAACGGCCTCAAAAGGCGGCTCCGTGAATCCGTCTGGGACGCAATCGACTAAAATAAACGAAAAAACAATTTTGACAGCATGGGCACATGGTGGCTATAACTTCGATTCGTGGGAACTTGTTGAGGGCAATGCGAATCTCTCGACGACTACAGAGGCTCGGTCCATTTTAACCACAACCGATTCGCTCTGTACCGTAAGGGCCGTTTTCAAAGAAGATGCTCAGGCAAAACCCTCGTTAAGCATATCGCAGTTTGAATTGGCCAACTATCCTGAAATCTGTGCAAACGTTTCTGTCACGGATCTCCATAGTGGCCATTCTTTCCAGGGCTTAACTCCCGATGACCTCGTGCTGACTCAAGATGGGCAAGTCGTCCCGACTCAGATTTCGACCATCAACAATGTCACGGGAATCTCTGTTGTCATTGTCGTTGACGAGAGTGCTTCGATGACTGCCAATAATGCCATGGATAACGCCAAGGCGTCTATCAAGGCGTTCATCAATGGTATGACTCCGTACGACAGGTCTGCCATTGTCGGGTTCTATGGGGGAACGGGTACGACCATTCATCAGACAATGACCTCGAATAAGACGCTACTGCTCCAAGCTGTAGACAGCCTCAAAGCGTATGGCGGGACAAATATTATTGCCGGGGCATGTGCCGGTTTGGGCCAAATTGTAAACGAGACCAATCCCACAATGGTCATTGTATTCTCCGATGGCGGAAACGATTCCGACGACAATCGTATACTGGATTCCGCTGTGAGTCTTGCTCAAAGTAAAAAAACGATTATACACACTATCGGAGTCGGAACCACGAATACGATGCCTTTGGAACCTTTGGCCAAAAGAACGGGCGGGATATACACATATGCAAATAATGCAAGCGAATTGGCTGGTATTTATGAGGCGATGCGAGATAATTCCCTTTCTCAATATGTTGTCTGCTACGAGAGTCCCGATACGCTTCAAAATGGGGATACGCACAATGTCATCATTAGCATGGCGTTCAACAAAATTACGACGAAAGATTCCTTCCAATGGAACGAAAATTCACTGCCGCCAAGGGTCTCGCTTACAGATGCAACGTGGAACTTGATAAAAAATTCACAGCAAGCGAATTCTGCCATCACAATATCGGCTTATATCACGACGTCGTTGCAAATTAAAAATGCGAATGTTTTCTTGCGGAATTCCAGTACAGTGAATACGCAATTTACTTCGTATGCCATGCGGCATGTCAGGGACAGCCTTTGGGAATACACGGTCCCGGCAAATCAGGTTGTTGCGCCGGGAATCGATTTCTACATTGTCGCGACAGACACCGCCGGGCAACAGGGCAAATCTCCAAGAATCCAGACCCCTGCCATGGAACCCTACACAATTTTCATTGGCAACGATATTCCCGTCATTGATTCCTTTACGATTGCTTGTGAAGATTCTACAAGTGAACTCAAGACATTTTCCTTCCGGATGAGCGATAATAACGGGATTCACAGTGCAGTCCTGTACTACAGCGGTTTAAACGCTTACATCTATCAGACTCATCCGTTCTCCTACACAATCGAGAACGACACTTGGACAACCAAGGTCCCTATGAATATCACAGAATATACCGGTTTCAGATACTACCTTCGCGTTACGGATGCCCTTGGGGCGTCTGTTCGTTATCCTGAAACCGGTTTTTTGACTACTGACGCCTGCGAAGTAAAGGAAGTTATCCCGGAACCGGAAGATTCGAGCATTGTTGACTCGATTCCCAAGGATTCGAATATGGTTCCTTCCGATACGAATACGGTTCCCGAGGATTCGCTTGCGCCGTCGCCCCGTGACTCCATCGTGTACTCGCTCATCGCCGATACGGCCGAGATTTACGACAAAGATTTAGACGGCCGCGCGGACTACGTTCGCGTGCACTTCAAGGAGGAGCGCAGCGACAACATGTCGGGCGTGGATTCCATCTTCTGGAACTCGAACCGCGGCGAGTGGCGATACGTGCCGACCGGGAAGATGAAGCAGAACCGCTCGGATGGCAAATGGTTCGAGGGGTACATCAACAAACCTTACAAGTACGGCCTGACCAAAGCGGATTCCGCACATCCGCCGTTCCTCGCATTCAATACGGTGTATTCCGAGGAACTCGAGAACGTGAGACTGCTTGACCGTGTGGGTGCTGTCCCATCGAAGGCGACAAAGTTCCCGGGGAAGGTGGGCCTCAAGGAATATATGGATCCGAATTCCGAAACTCCGCCGGATACGCTGGTTATCTGGATGTCCGAACCTATCAGGAATGTCGGCAATGAGAAGGGGTGGGAGAATCTGTTCCGCTACTCGGAATCCTGCGAAGATACAGCCTCGCTGCCACTCAACTTGAAGGGAACGCCAATTATCCGCGATAATGGTCAACAGTGGACAATTTTCTTGGATGGTTATTTTCTCAAGGAAGGGGCTTGCTTGTTTACGGATCCCGAAGCTAGCTATGAGGACCAGGCGGGCAACCCCTTGGGTCGCGGTGGGGTCAAGGTCGAAGGGGAGGATGGTAAGATTTATCTCAGCGAGGTACGACCGCTACAGGCTATCAGCGGCATTGGCGAAACGCCACAGTGGATTCCGCCAGAGGGCGCTGGTTGGGAACTCCTGTCGGACTCAATTTCTGCCATCAGCGTGAAATCTTCGATGCCTTACACGGCCGAGGTCTACATTTTTAGCGCCATTGCGACATACGTGACGCATTTCAAGCAGAAATTCGGATATGATGGCGAAATGGATCAATCTATCCGTGGAAATTCCGGCGATTTGTTCAAGCAGGGGTACTTGCATTGGAATAACCGTTCCGAAAAAGGCCGCAAGGTGGGGACGGGCATCTACATCTGGAAGATATTCTTCAAGTTCGAGGATGGACACAAGGAGACGAGGATAGTTAAGACGGGAGTGTATCGCAGGGGGAGTAGGAAGTAGTTAGACGAGAGAACGCCGCTGCGCGGCTACAGACGAGAGACGAGAGAGAAAATTGTCATTGCGAGGGGCGATTAGCCCTGAAGCAATCTTCATTAGAGAATCTAGAGGTTAGAATCTAGGGGCTAGGGAGAAATATCACGGCTTCGCCGTCTTATATTGACGCACGAAGTGCGTGATTCTTTTCACTAGCCTCCAGTCTCTATTCTCTAGTCTCTCTACGACTCACTGCTCGTGCCTGGAGCCTAAAAATTTGTCATTCGCAGGCGCATGACTTGTCGGCTCAGCCATGCCGAAACGCAAGCGTTTTGGCACGGCATTCGCCTTGGTTGTCATTGCGAAGGGCGAATAG
The DNA here is from genome assembly GCA_016285835.1 of Fibrobacter sp. Lineage (GTDB taxonomy): Bacteria > Fibrobacterota > Fibrobacteria > Fibrobacterales > Fibrobacteraceae > Fibrobacter. The sequence continues at coordinate 2,706 of JAEERM010000074.1, read as the reverse complement.
CCCTGAAGCAATCTTCATTAGAGAATCTAGAGGTTAGATTGACGCACGAAGTGCGTGATTCTTTTCGCTAGCCTCTATTCTCTATTTTAGAGAATCTAGAGGTTAGAATCTAGGGGCTAGGGAGAAATATCACGGCTTCGCCGTCTTATATTGACGCACGAAGTGCGTGATTCTTTTCACTAGCCTCTATTCTCTAGTCTCTAGTCTCTCAAAGATTCACTGCTCATCGCTAAAAAAAAATTATCCGTTTTATACAAAATAAGTATATATTTAAAGCGGACTTTTTATCGTTTTCTTCATCATTTGGAGAAGGGGGCTGGGTGCTTATTTTCTTCTTTTCGTTGCTTTGCTCTATAATTTTTGTTGCAACAGCCAATGCCGATGTGACCATTGAGGGAGAGCCTGATTCTTACAATGTCGCCATTGGCGATACGCTTTCCGTCACATCCCGGAAGAGCATGCAGGTCGGCGAGAACTTCGTCAAGTGGGAAGTCGTCTCCGGAACAGGTACATTTACCGATGCATTTGAAGATTCCACGGGATTTATCCCGACATCAAATGACGTTGTCATCAGGAGGGTGACAAGGACCCTGCCTTTCACCGAATTAACCGAAACACCCACCAAGCTATACATCAACCAAAGCAGCGCCATCATCCCCCTGTACTCGACTTACGGTATCCGCACGTATTTCGAATCCGGCGAGGGAAGCCAGTATGTGATTGTATTTACATATCAACAGTCGTTAGGTCAAGCGCCTTTTTATTATGACTCCACTTTCAGCGATTTAACTCCCCCCAGCTCGGTATCCACCCCCTTTAATGTTACCAGGGATTGTCGAACTACTCTTGACAGAAGTCGATATTGCTACATCAGGACGCAACCCCATACAAAGAACTATTTCTTAATCTATGCGGGCGACTATCCCAACGCCAACATGAAGGATTCCGTAACCGTCAGGGTCGCCCGTACCTATACCCTGGATGTTACGCATTCGGGCAACGGAACGGCGTATGTCGACTCCCTGGGGACGGGAATACTGTTTGCCGGGGTCCAGTCCTACAGCAGAGTCATCGATACCGACACCTCCAGGATATACGCCATCCCCGGGAACGACAACGTGTTCGACCGCTGGGAGGTCGTGTCCGGCCAGTGTTCCATCCTGGACAGCGACAAGGACACGACATACGTCGTCGGCATGAAGAGCGACTGCACGGTGCGCGCTGCGTTCCGCGCGGGCACGGTCTACCCGATCACGGGCACACCCGTCCAGTACAACTTCAAGGACCACCTTTACGCCAAGCAGGCCTCCAGCGGGAGTGTTGGCGTGCGCTTCACCTTCACGGCCCCGAGCGCGGGCACCTACGCCGTCGTCGTGTCGAACGAGACCACGCAGGATTCCGCCGTGTACATCCGTTACGCGTCCACCGACTACGCGACGGCCGCCACGACAAAGAAATTCCTCGGCACCTATTCCGAACCGATGACGCTCACTGCGGGCCAGGAAGTCGCGATCGTCGTCGCCAACACGGGCAGCGGCGCGAATCCCTTCTACATCAACTACGCGACGCAGGCCCACAAGATAACGCTCGGTACGGACGGCAACGGCAAGGTTTTGCCGACCGGCGGCTACGCGACAGCTTACGATGGCTCGCGATATTCCATCTCCGCGGAGGCCAATGCGGGCTACCGCTTCTCCGACTGGCAGACGGTCTCGGGCTCGCCCGCCGTCGACGACAAGAATGCGCCCTACACGTACGTAACGGTGAGCGGCAATGCCGAACTGAAGGCGAATTTCAAGGCGAGCTCTGTCTACACGCTCACCCAGACAAAGCAGAAATTCAACTACCAGGACAATTACTACCGCGAAACCTCGCGCTCGGCCATCCGCTTCACCTGGACCCCTCACGACACGGGAACCTACGTCATCAGTTTCGAAGTAATCGACACGCTGGGGGGCATATTCAAGGACTACGGCACCGACAAGAATTTCTCGACCCCCGTTTCGGAAATGCCCGTTTCCGGCACGACGAGTTTCACCGTGCACGGCACCCCGGGCGTCCCGCTCTACTGGACCTTCCAGGACAGCGGCAACGGCATCCCGAACAAGTCCTTCAACGCCTGGATTTCGTCACCCTACGAGCTTAACGTATTGAGTGGAAAGGGGGGCTCCGCATACCCGTCCGGGACGGTGTACACCGCTCCCGGCAACAAGACCGTCCTCACCGCGTGGCCTCACGGCGGCTACAAGTTCAAGTCGTGGGTGAACACCGAGGGCGACATGACCGTTGACTCGCCGAAGGACCCGCACACGACGGTCTCGCTGATGGACTCCATCTGTACCGTGAAGGCGACCTTCACGAACGACGAGTCCGCGGAGCCCGTGCTGAGCGTCTCGAAGCAGGACGTGGGCAACTACCCAGAAATCTGCGCGCAGGTGTCCGTCACGGATAAAAATACGGGCATTTCCTTCTACGGGCTTGTTTCCGACGACTTCACGCTGACGCAGGACGGCATCCCAGTCAAGCCCGAGGTCACAAGTATCGAGAACGTTACCGGCGTCTCGGTGGTAATTGTGGTCGACGAGAGCGGCTCGATGATATACAACGAGCGCATGGAAAAGGCGAAAGTGGCTATCCAGGACTTCATCGACAACATGGGCCCCTACGACAGGACGTCCATCGTCGGCTTCCGCGGTGACGACTCGA
>JAEERM010000073.1 GCA_016285835.1 Fibrobacter sp. | reverse complement strand
ACAGCCGTCTCGCCATGACTGCCGCTATCCGTAAGTATTTCGACGAACATCCGGAACACTTCGACCCGCGCCAGTACCTCAAGCCGGCTCGCGAAAACATGCAGAAGATGTACGAACACAAGATCGTCGACGTTCTTGGTTCTAACAACAAGCTGTAATGGAATGCGGCTTTGCCGCACAAGCCAAAAGCTTTAAAAACACCTCGGATTTTTTCCGGGGTGTTTTTTGTTGCTTTCTCGATTTGCTATATTACGAACCGTACATAATTTATAAAGAAGTGAGAAATGAGAATTATACTTTTCTGCATAATGCTTTTGGCGAACTTTGTCACAGCGAATACCTGCTCAGAAATGCTTATCAAGAACACGACTACTTTTTCCAACGATGATTTTTACCGCGATTCAAGCTATTTCCTGGATCGAGGGGACAATGCGTGGACGCACAAGTATTACTGGAGCGAGGGAAAACTGGACAGCATGGTGTACGACCCCATGGAAGACGGTGAATCGCCCAATGTATTCTATTTCTACTGGAACACAGACAAAAGTTCCCTGAAGGGTGTGGGAGCCGAACAAATCATTACATCTTTAATTTCTGGCGACACTGTCATATACAAGCAAGAGTATTACACTGCAGGAGAACTAGAAGATTCCGTTACTACCAAAATAACTAAAGGACGTACAAGTTCCTTGGCTTATTCCATGGGCACAAAGGAATGGACCCTTACCGAAACTTACCTTTCCAACGATACACTATACCACAAGGCTATCTATGGCTACAATTCCGATGACGAGAGGCCACATACGGAGTTCGTCGTTGCAGATCCGGAAAGCGATACGAAGTGCCTAGAATATGAAATTACCGAAGGCACCCCACGGATTGTCGAAACTATAGATTATGCAGAAACAGAAAAAGGGTTCGTGCTGAGTTACCTACAGGGTAGCGGAGAAAACGCCTATCTGCGCAAATTCTTCTTTACAAAAATCGAAGGAACAACCTCCCTCCGCAAGACTCTCAAGCCCGTCAAAATCTCCCCCAAGGCCCGCTACTTCGACCTCCTCGGTCGTTATAAATTCAGCAAATAAAAGATGCCCGCCTGCGCGGGCATGACAATGCTATCCTCCATCATCCATCATCCATTATCAATCATCAATTATCAATTATGCTCTGTCCTCACTGCCATTCCCCTCTCAAAGAAAATGCCACGTTCTGCCCGCATTGTGGTAGCGACGCTGATACTGGTTGGAAAGAAGGCGCTGAATTTACCGACTTGGAAACTCCCGACTACGAAGAGATTCTTGAGAACGAGTTCGGAGACGACCCGGACAGCCCTTATGCCAAGAAGAAAAAGGCGAACCCGCTTGCCATTGTGGCGGCGGTGATAGTAGCTCTCGCTTTTATTGGTGCGATGGTCGCAATGTAACTGCCACAGCTCTAGGCAATTATTTTTTCAAGTTCCTTGATAAGCGTCATGGCTTCGGCAAAGTCGTAATCGCTCACTTTTTCCTTAATCGTGCGCAATTTTGCTTCGATTTCTTCGCCAAACGAGACTTGCTCCAAATCCTCGATGACGCGCTTGCATTTGGTCGTCGAACACGCATCGACAAATATGCGGAGCTGTCCCAACTCTTTCTTAAGATAGCCAGTTGCTTCTGGGAGTCGGCTCTTCTTGACGGGCCCGGCGGCATGCTCAGGCACTGCGATTGCCTTCAACGAGACATCCAAATCGTCGATGAGTTCGTGGAGGGATTTTTCAAATTCGTTGAACGTGTCGAAATTTTTGACTTTTTTGGCCAGTTCACTTTCGAGTGTTTGCCCAAGATGATGGAGATGGTTCGAACCGATTGTGCCGCAGAGACCCTTGATCGTATGGACCATGCGCACCGATTCTTCGAAGCGGTTTTCTTCGAGCATCTTGCGCAGGTCGGTGGTGCAATTTGCGTAATCGCGGACAAAGCCCTGCACAATCTTGAGGTAGAGTGACGTCGAGTTATTCGCGTGGTATAGGCCTGTGGTCGCATCGAAATTGCGCACTTTCTGGAACTGCATGAGGAAATTGGATTCTTCGTTGTCCGGCTGCGAAGGCGGAAGGAGTTGAATCGTCGACTCTTGCTGAGGAGCCTCCCCTGCTATCTTCAGGAACTTAGCGAGTTCTTCGTAAAGGAGCGGCGGGTCAATCGGCTTCACGATATAGGAATTCATCCCGGCCTTGATGCACTCGTCCTTGTCTTTCTGGAAGGCGCGGGCGCTCATTGCAAGTATGGGAAGTTTCTTGAAATACTCGTCATCTGAACGGCGGATAATCCTTGTCGCGGTAAAGCCGTCCATTACGGGCATCTGGATATCCATGAGCACCAGGTCGAATGCTTTTTCCTTGAGCTTTTCGATGGCCTGCTTTCCATTTTCGGCGACCATGGCGGTAAGCCCCACACTGTTCAAGAGCGATACGGCCAGTTCTTGGTTCATCTGGTTGTCTTCGACTAGGAGAATCTTCGCTTCTTTGAAGTAAATCTTGCGCTTTTCCTTCTTCACCTGTTTCTTGTAGGTGAGTTCGAGCCCAAATGCCTGCTGCATGGCGCTCAGCAGGTTCACCATCTGCAACGGCTTGGCTACGCAGCTGTTGAAATGCAGCTCTTCGGTGGCAATTTTTGCGTTCTCCTCTTCAAAATTGATCGGGTGCATGAGAATTTTCGGAATGTCCCTCATGGATTCCGGCAAACCGCGTACGAAATCGAACCCGCCTAGGAAGGGCATCTCGTAGTCGACGATGAAGAGATCGTAACGAGCCTCCCCCGCCGCCTCGTGCGCCTGAATCACATCAAGTGCCTCGTCAACAGTCATGGCTTCTTCGACAACGCATTGCAACCTTTCGAGCAGGTGACGCAGAACCTTGCGCAATTCGGCGCTGTTGTCGACAAGCAATACATTCTTGTTCTTGAACGACAGTTCGTCTTTCCACTTGGGGGGGGTGTTTTGCGGTGCAATTGGGAATGTAAGCCGGAAGGAAAACTTGGAGCCCACGCCTGCTGTACTTTCCACATTGAGCTGGCCACCCATGAGTTCCACGAGCGACTTGCAAATGACAAGGCCGAGCCCCGTGCCGCCGTACTTGCGCGTTGTCGAGCCGTCTGCCTGTGTAAACGCGTTGAAAAGCCGGCTGACTTGTTCGGGGCTCATACCGATACCCGTGTCCGACACGCTGATGGAAAGCCGCACGTTCATTTCGGTCGCCTGTTCCATTTCGATGCGGAGCGTGATGTTGCCCTTCTCGGTAAACTTTGTCGCGTTGTTGATGAGGTTCGTAAAAATCTGCGATAGGCGCAGCGGGTCGCCCAGGAGGATTTCAGGAATATCGGGGTCTACGTCGATAATGAGTTCGATGGGCTTCGATGCGATACGGACCTGTGCCAGCGTGGTAACTTCGCTGATGACATCGTGGAGCACGAGCTGTGTAATTTCGAGTTCCTGCTTCTTTGCCTCGATTTTTGAGAAGTCCAAAATGTCGTTGATGATGGCGAGCAGCGATTTGGCCGCATGGCCAATGCGTTCCACAAAGCCGCGCTGGCGGTTGTCGAGATCGGTTTCGGCAATCAGGTGGACCATGCCGATGATGGCGTTCATCGGTGTGCGGATTTCGTGGCTCATGTTCGCGAGGAACTCGCTCTTGGCCTGTGTTGCCTTCTCAGCGATTTCACGGGTCGCGACCACCTCGGAGATATCGGTCATCGAGAGCATGTAGCCCACCACAGACTCCTGCGCCTTGAGTGTGACTGCTTCGCCACGGAACCAGATTTCGCTGGAGTTTGCAAGCGTGAGCATGAAGGAATCTTTCCATGTATCCTGGGAGCGGAACGCCTTGTCTACAGATTCACAGACAATCTCGGGCAAGCCGAATTCTTTCAGCTTGTCAAGCGAAACGCCAATGAGGTCGCGCCAGTTCTTGTCGAAGATATCCGCAATCTGCTTGGACATGTACTTGACGTTCATGTTCCTGTCGAAAATAATCAGCAACGAGCGGTCGGCCGAAAGGAGAATCGTGTCGAGGATGGTATCTTTCTGGATGCCGCTCGTCTCGTCGTTAATCATGAAGAGGTAACGGATGGTACCGTTGTCTTCGACAAGGACCTGGAAACTGATTTCCCACCAGACTTCTTCGCCGCGCTTGTTAGCCACCGAGACGACAATCTTACGTTCGCTCGGATAGAGGTCGCCACCCATGGCTACGCGGTGTGCAAAATGCTTGAACTGGTCCGACGGAATGTAATCGAAGAGAATCTGCCCCTTCATCTCCTTCCCGTCTTCTTTGAAGAAGGTTTCGATGTTCGCACTTGCATGCAAAATATCGTAAGTGTCGTTTGTCAAGATAAGCGAGAGGTGCGGGCTCCCGAGCAATGTGTCGAAAAGCGTACTCGAGTGGACGCTTTCGCGTAAATCCTTCTTGATAAAAATGCGGAAGAGAATCCCGGAAACAAATGCAGAGAAAGAGACAAGCAACAACACGACAATCGACATGATGAGCTGAATGGCCGAAAGGTCTTTCTTGAGCCTCATGACCACCTTGTTCTGCTGCAGCACATGGACAATGTAGAAGGGCTGATGGTTCAAGGGTACAATCATGAATACCATGTCTTGGCGATGGATATTCGTCTTTTCGATACGCCGTACAGTTCCCCGCTTTAAAGTATCAGCATTGAATGAATCTTCGATAAGGCGGAAAAGTTCCAGAATCGTGTCTTGCGTAACGCGCCCCGTATTCAGCATGTAGGGGTAAAATGTAAAGATGTTGTTGTTCTGCGCATTGACGAGAATGGTAATGCCGCCCTCGTCTCGAGCAACGGCGCCCATGCTTTCACGCAACTTGACTAGGCTGAAATCTTCGGCGACAACCCCGCGAATCTGTTGTTCCGCTTTGTTCCAGATAGGCATGGAAAGCGTCATTACTGGCTTTTTCTCGTTGCCCACCTTCTTGAGCGTAGGCCCGGTAATGGCCAGTCCCTTGTTTCGCGCTGCTTCCAGGTACCAGGTCTTTGTACGGAATTCGGCATTGTCCTTATCCAGGGAAATATCGCGGGCGCTGACAAACACACCATCGGAGGCTCCGTAGTAAGCGTCGTGTACTCCATTTTTTGACTGGGCATGCTTGACTAGTTGGCTTTTGATAGCATTCGTTCGCGTAACGCCCACGAGCCGCCTAGGGAGCTGGATGAAATCTTCGCTGAGCCCTCTGATGTAGTTTTCCGTATCGGCAGCCGTCTTCTTGAGGTTTGATTCGGTGCTCATGTACGAGGAATCAATGAAAACGCTGCGGATATAAAAAGAGAAAATAAAAACCATAGCCAGCGCCACGACAAACATTGGCGCTATGTACACAAGAGATATGCGCCAACTGAGTTTGCGGCGCTTTACGTTCGCCGGGCTATGGATCAAGATGCTTTTTCCCTATCGTTGAATTTTTCGTAAATCTCAGGAAGTTCCGGAGCGATTTTCATAAAGGCGTCGACAACGTCCGGGTCGAATTGGGTGCCGCGCCCGTTGATGATTTCCTTCACTGCAACTTCGTGCGGGTACGGATCCTTGTAGGGTCTCTTGGACACGAGGGCATCGTACACGTCGGCAACGGCCATCATGCGTGCCCCGACTGGAATCTGGTCGCCCTTGAGGTGGTTGGGGTAACCGTTCCCATCCCAATGTTCGTGGTGACCGAGGGCCATATCGGCCGCGATGCGCACCATGGGGTTTCCGTTCAGTTCCTTGGTCGCCTCGAGCAGCACATCGTAACCCATCTTGGGGTGCAACATCATGATGTCGCGTTCGGAATCAGTAAGTTTGCCCGGCTTGCGAAGGATTTCATCGTGAATGCCCACCTTGCCAATGTCGTGCAGCGGTGCCGCTGTCGCGTAGTAGTCGATGTACTCGATGGACTTGATGAACATTTTGAATCGCGGATGGTCCTTGAGCTGTTCTGCGAGCTTTTGTACAATGACCTGTGTACGGCGGATGTGCTCCCCCGTCTCGGGATCGCGATATTCAGCCAAAGAACCGAGACTCGTAAGCATGACCTTCATCGTCTTACGGATGTCGGCAGTCTTCTCGTCTACGAGGTCGTTCAAGTGGTCGCGCTGGAATTTGAGGTCGAGCTGGTTCTTGATGCGCAGCTTGACAAGCGATGGATTGAACGGCTTGGTGATGTAATCAACGGCTCCCAGGTCAAGCCCGGTCTGCTCGCTTTTTGCATCGGCCTTTGCCGTAAGGAAAATGACTGGCGTATCGTGCAAAATATTGCGCTCGTGCAACTGGCGCAACGTTTCGTAACCGTCCATCTCGGGCATCATCACGTCGAGCAGGATAAGATCCGGATGAATCTTTTCAGTCAGAGAGATTCCCTTTTCGCCATTCAGCGCAACATAGATATCGTAATCCATAGACAGGATACCGTCCAATACATCGATATTGGTCTTGGTATCGTCGATGACTAGAATCTTGGCGCGAGGTTTTTCCATATATTTGAATATATGCCTTTTTTTAAAAGTGGAACATATTATTCTATTCCAATATGGAATATAAACATACGTGAACGGCAAAAAAACGTATATTAAGAAAATGAAGCGCTTTTTAGCCCCTTTTTCTGTGATTTTCGTCATTGGGCAGTCATTTGCCCAGGATGACGTGACCCCGCTATGGCAGGCGTTCGCTAAAATGGAGCCCGCGGGCATCCACGACCTCTACAGTGACCTCGACCTCCCCGACACGATATCCGCCGCCGGCGAGAAGTTCTACGTCACCTGGGAAAGCTCCGATACACTCTTTTTGGGGCACGATGGCCGTATCAACGGGCGACTGGTGGGCGAAAACCACGAAGTGACTCTCACTGGCACCCTGTACGACAACGTCATCGGGAGTACGGAGACAAAGGTCAACAAGTTCAAGATCTCCATCCACGGGTTTGAGCCGTACTCCAACTACTTGTTCGCCTACTTCCCGGCGAACAATAACGAGAACATTTACTACGCGCTGAGCAACGACGGCTACAACTTTACCGCCATGAATAACGGGAACCGCGTGGTAGCTGCCGATACGGTGAGTATCAAGAAGGGGCTGCGTGACCCGCACGTACTGCGTGCGCCCGATGGCTGGTTCTACATGGTGAACACCGACATGAAGAGCGCCGAAGGCTGGGCGAGCAATCGTGGCATGGTGCTCATGCGCTCCCGCGACCTTATTAGTTGGGAACATAGCACAGTCCATTTCCCCGACAAGTACAAGGGCAAGAACTTCGCGAACGTGACCCGCGTGTGGGCCCCCGAAACGTTCTGGGACGATACCTACGACAACGGCGACGGCACCAAGGGCCGCCCACTCGTGTATTTCTCGCTCCTGACCAACGACGGCACCATCAGCTATGACAAAGTGTTCTACGCCTATGCGAACAAGGACTTTACCGATTTGGAAGGTGAACCGACGCATTTCTTTGACCGTGGCAAGTCGACTATCGACATGGACATCGTCTACAACCCCGTAGACCAGAAGTACCACGCATTCTACAAGAACGAGGGCGACGGCGGCATCTGCAAGGTGACTTCGTATTCTCTCATGCCTGCAAGCGGAAAGGCCACCGGTTCGCAGTGGAGCAAGCCGAGCAAAGCTTTGCAGCAGACGACCGAAGCTGTCGAAGGAGCAGGCGTGTTCAAACTCATCAACCAGAATGTCTGGGTGCTGATGTACGACTGCTACAACAACGGGCATTACCAGTTCACCACCAGCAGCGACCTTGAAAACTTCAAGTTCGTGCAAGACACCAAGACAAGCGGAGCCTTTACACCCCGCCACGGCACCGTGCTCCCCATTACCGCCGAAGAGACGGCTAAACTCATGAAGGCCTTCCCCACCAAGGATTTCGAGCCTCGCGTCATTGACATTCCCGATTCTATCGGCGTGTGCGATGGCAAGAAGGTCGTGGCCCCGTGCAGCGGCACGAAGATTATCCCTTATGTGAAAGTTGGCGACGGCGAATGGGACGAAACACGCGACCTGAATGTCAAGAAGGGCGTGAACGTGACCCTTGGCCCGCACCCGTGGGACGGCAAAATTTGGAGCTGGAACGGCCCGGACAAGTTCAAGTCCACCGACCGCGAAGTTACGCTCAAGAATGTGGACGGCGACAACAGCGGCTACTACACCGTGGTTTACACCAACGAGACCGGCTGCAAGAGCCAGGCCAAAATCAAGATTGTGGTAGACGATCCGGACAAACCCTACGTGGAAGAAGACACCACGACGACCCGGATTGCGAAGGATAACCGCAAATTCATTCGACCGCTGCAAATAAACGGCAAGCCCGTCTATTTTGACTTGCTTGGCAACAGGCTCAAAGCCAAGCCGAGAAACGCCGTGACCATACAGAAATAAACCTCTTGGAGAGGAAAATGACGACACGCTTTGAAAAGAAAGTTTGGCTCTCGAGCCCCACGATGCACGGGGACGAAATCAATTATGTAACCGAAGCCTACGAAACCAACTGGATGAGCACCGTCGGTGCAAACATCAATGAAGTCGAAAAACTCGCTGCCGCTCATGTGGGTTGCAAGTACGCCGTTGCGCTCTCTGCGGGTACGGCTGCGCTCCACATGTGTACCAAACTTGCCGGCGAGGCCCTGTATGGCATGCCCAAGGCAGGCGAAGGGTCATTGCGTGGGCACAAAGTGTTTTGCAGCGACATGACGTTCGATGCCACCGTAAACCCCATCGCCTACGAGAATGGCGAAGCAGTGTTCATCGACACCGAGTACGACACATGGAACATGGATCCCGTTGCACTTGAGAAAGCCTTTGAAATTTACCCGGACGTTCGCCTCGTGGTTCTTGTTCATTTATACGGAACGCCCGCCAAAGTGGACGAAATCCGCGAAATTTGCAAGCACCACAATGCGTTGCTCATCGAAGATGCTGCCGAAAGTTTTGGTGCCAGCTACAAAGGCAAGCAAACAGGCAATTTGGGCGACTACAGCGCCATCAGTTTTAACGGGAACAAAATCATTACCGGTTCTAGCGGCGGTATGTTCCTTACCGACAGCCAGGAAGATGCCGAAAAAGTCCGCAAATGGAGCACGCAGTCGCGCGAGGCCGCTCCGTGGTACCAGCACGAAGAAATCGGCTACAACTACCGCATGAGCAACGTAATTGCCGGAGTGGTGCGCGGCCAAATGCCCTACCTCGCCGAACACATTGCGCAAAAAAAGGCGATTTACGAACGTTACCGCGAAGGGCTCAAGGGCTTGCCCGTGTGCATGAACCCCTACGATGCAAAGAACAGCGAACCGAATTTTTGGCTCAGTTGCATGATTATCGATAAAGACGCCATGTGCAAGCAGGTGCGCGGCGAAACCGAAGCACTGTACACGCATGAGAACGGCAAAAGCTGCCCCACCGAAATTCTTGAACGCATCGCCGCCATGAACGCCGAAGGACGCCCCATCTGGAAACCCATGCACATGCAGCCCATGTACATGAGCCACGCGTTCATCACCGCAAACGGGAACGGCCGCGCCCGCACCAACGCCTATATCGCAGGCAGCTTCACTGACGTGGGTGCCGACATCTTTGCTCGCGGGCTATGCCTCCCGAGCGACAACAAGATGACCCCGGAGCAGCAGGACGCCATCATCCAGACCATCCGCGAATGCTTCGAGTAGTTCGACTCTAAAAAGGCCATTTGCCTTCGGCTCTTAGCTTAGCGATACGTGCAGCGTTGCGCACGTCGAAACCGCTCCACTCGGCAATCTGCCGGGAGATATCGACGGAACCGCGGTTCTCTTCGGCAATCTTCGCATTCTTAACGAATGACTCCGCAGCTACACCCGTCAGAATCGGTATGTTGCTAATAGGTAGGGCCATGTTTTTTCCTGAGTAAAGCAAGTTTTCTCAAACCATTAACTCCGCATAGAACTTCTGCCTTGACACGGCAAACGGAAACAGGGGACTTCAATGAGCGATCCACGGCCTTAACGAAGGACTCCAGTTGCCTGGTCCCGACTACCTTAAAGCTCTTTTTTATGCTTGATGTTGGCATTATCTATACCTTTTTGGAAAAATACATTAATGAAAGGAAAAACACAAATTCTCCCCTATTACGGGGATATATCGTCCTGTTGAACTATAAAGACTTTCTTTATAGTTGCCTCTCTCGGCAGTTCCATGTCCACATAGATATTCTCTATGTGCAGACCGATATTTTGACAGGTAGTCTCATACAACTCAATAAACTGAACCGGTCGTTTCCCTTCTTGTCGAACTAGCAAGAAATCCTTGTTAGTTGCAGTGTTACCCAAACATCGATAACTTCAAAGGATTACGGGTGGCCCTCCTGGCCCTACAAGATTCGCTCCCAAACGCAAAAGGCAAGACGCCGTCCCCCATCCCAAGAAATATATTACTAACAAAAACGCATTACCGGTTCATCAACCGTTTTAACCTTAACGCAAGTACACCTTACTTTATCCGACTTAAATAAAACAAGATTCTTCCCCCCGTGATGAACAGCACTATTAAACATCACACCATCAGCACCGCTTGTTTTTATATACTCACAAATATATTGAGTCGGGACATACTCAATTTCTTTAACATCATAACGGTGAATCGGTTTAGATAAATCCTGTCCAATTTGTTTTTTCAACAAAAATTCGCGCACAGTCTCAATTAATTTTTCCTCACCTTCATAAATATCATCTAACAGCAAGGGCTTATAATTAAAATCAACAATATTCAGATTTTCCTTGACAATAAATTTGCCAACAGACAACTTATCTCCATGAGTTGCCCGCAATTCATATATTGTCGTATCAGGCATATCAGTCAGATAAAGGCATGGTATTCCATACGGATTTACACGACCTGCACGAGCCTTTTCACGTGGAGGCATACCAAGTTCTTTCTTTTTCTTATAAAGTTTATTCGCATCTTCATTTATGCGACCTCTAAAAAAGACAGACCCTTTCTTAATCACCGCAAATTTAGACGCAAAATACTTATCCCACAACTCATCTTCTGGATTAATCGAAGGGAAATAGCGAAATTCTTCGATAACGTCCTTTTTCATTTTCTTCCATGCCGTCAAGGCGGATGAAACTTCAGTTGAATAACTTACTTTATCTTTTATCGAGAAACCATTTCCTGACAATTGCACCACACATTGCAAAATTCTCTTTGCAACTTCGTCGTTTGAAAAAATGGCAAAATCACGTCCAATCAATTGAATTACACTTTCGCCCTTTTCATTCTTAGAAAAAAGAGACAGCAAAAGTTGTAATGGAGAAAGGAAAACAGAAAAATCAACGGTTTTTGTCTTTTTACCGCAGAAAGAACAAGAGCATATTTTTTTCTGTTCTAACTTAAACCGATTTTTCCAATCTTCCACTTTGAAACACCCTGCACAAATTCTCATTCTGACATCTCTCCCCTCAAGAGTTTATCAACAAGTTGAATATGATGCAAAATAGACAGTTTTTTCAAGCTGCCCAAACCAGGATAATGACCTTCCTTCTTATAATTCACAAGTACATTTACTGCTGATGTACGGAATTTGTGATTTGCAAAGAATTCATCTACTTTTTGTGCGGCCTCAGCAAATTTTTTCTGAATATTTTCACGGCCATTCGAATTCGAATCTGATAAAAAATGGTGCACCCTAATTTCATCTTCTTTGCCAACATAGCTCAAATGTATTGCAACTACATAAGGCAAAGCTCCACCATCAGACAATTCTTTTGTTATTAATGTATAGTCTGAAAAACCAGCAAACCCATCTTCTTTATAGAATAAATGTTCCTCGGAAAAAGGATGATCTTCGTTTTTCGACTCCTTTGTATCGCGATAATCACTGTTACGTTTTACAGGAGGGAATTTATCATCCAATCGAATAATTTTTATTTTCCGATACTGATGTCGAAGTTTCCTGAACAAAGTTCTTGATTCAGGAGACACAACATACTTAACCCTACCAGAATCAAGCAAATCCCTCAACTCATCAAAATCAGCTTCTTCTTGCGCAACAAGCATAATATTTTCAAGAGAATTACCACTCAAAATTTTTTTGATAAGGGCAATATCTTGATCAACTAAAAAAGCCGGAATCCATTTAGATGTTTCACCAATATAATTGATTGCCCACTTAGCAAATTTTTCCTTATCCGCAGTAAAGTCTCCACGACAAGGATTCAAGATCAAAGCAAAGGATATACCATAACCAATCAAATCAGCCAAAGCAGCCTGTATACTAGACAAATCTTCTTTTAACGGTTCAATTATTGGACATATATTAGAACAATCGGGTAACACCCCTACTTTTTTCAACTCCCGAAGAGCCAAGAGTTCAAACTGTTTACCTCTTAGGTACGGATAGTACATGGTCACCTCCCTTTCAGATTCGTATGGGCTGACTATATATTTCGTTTAATTTGGCAAAATTCTTGTCATTAAGATCCATGGCAAGACAAAATTGACGAGCAGGCTTCGGAATCGCCTTTAATCTTTGCGTAATATTCTTTCTTTTTTTTACCGATTCAAGAAACAAGCGATGCAATTCGTCTGCCTGCAACCGGCCCAACATGTCCATGCAAGCATCGAACATTTCAAAACAAGAAACATCCGGCAAAAAACCGTAAGCCTGCTTAGTCATCCACTTGTACTCATCGCACCTAACAGATGACATCAGAACATTTATGTCTACAGACGTATTTTTGCGGGCTTCTCGACGCAGCTCTATCTTCAATGAACGCCCCCCTCGCTTCACAGCAAGAACACCGACCGAAGGATTGACCATTGTCAAATAATAAGTCACCTGCTCTTCTGGAACAACGATGTAGCATTCCTCCATTATTTTGGAATACTCATCCAATTGGGAAATTAGTCGCTTATCGCTATCCAATTTGGTTTTTATTTCAAAGGCTTTACTTACACCATTAAATAGCGCCAAGTCCGCAATTGCAGAACCTATACGAAATTCGCTGATTGCAACCGTATCCCTTAAAGAAAACTCTTTTATAAGCCATTCAGTTATAAAGGTATTTTTATAGACGTACTCATTACAATAGTTCTTTTCAAGAATCTTATAAACGTAATTGAAATAGTCCCAATAAGTAAAGCCATGGCTTATTAAGCCAGAATCATACCTTCGTAACAAACTGTGAACAAGCGAATTGTCATGATACTTCAAAGAACGCTGAATAACGCCCCCCGAAAAAAGGGAAGCATAGTAGTGGAGCTGTTCGATGTCGTATATTTTCTTCACTTTCTAAAAATAAATAATTCTTTTTGACACTTAGTGACAAAACAGAAGTTTTTTAAGAAAAAAGCACAAAAAATCCCTATGGGAACAGAACGGGCGGCGTTGCCGTACCATAACAGACAACAAAAAAACAAAAAAGGAAAAAAAATGAGAACACTTGGCAAAATCTATGGAGTAATACTTTGCGTATTTAACAAAAAAATTAGTGTCGAAGACGCTTTGGAGATGATCAGAACTATAATCTTACAAGACAACGAAACAGCGCAGGAACATACAACACCTTACAAGAACAGGAAGGAGGCTTAGTCCGAAAATTTCCAAATTTCTCCAAAAGTGAGTTGACAACTCCCCCTTTGGAGAAATGACCAAGCAACTTAAGGAGCTGTTCGGATATTCCGAACAGCTCGAGTCTGTCCCTTCCCTGCTATTTTCCGGGGTAAAATCGGTAAATTTGGCGTTTTTGATTGAAATTCGTTAATGTTTCTTTATATATGCTCCAGCCGAAGTAAGTGGTCGCGTGCAGTTCTTGGATCGGGCCCAAGACATAGTACACCAGGCCGACGAACAATGCAATCGAGCAGGCGTCCACGCAGAGGTATTTCGCGAAGGCCCAGAGGCTGCGGTTTATCACGTTCCTGGAGATGTACCACGCCAAGTAACAGGTCCGGTAGACCATCGCGACCAGGGTTCCGACGGCGACACCGACCAGGCCGAATTTCAGGACGAGGGCGACTGCGGTCACGAGGTTAAAGACGGCTTCGATAATCGCGTTCGCTTGGGTCTGCTTGTAAAACTTTACACGTAATCATTCACCTTTTGCTTAAACGTCAAGAAAAAAACATATGCTTTGCTAAAATCGCCACTTGTTATATCCATGGATCGATCACCTATAGAAAATTGAAGACATCTATCACTTGTGAAAAAAGAATGAATTATTTCAGCTGATGAAAAAGTAAAAGAGCCTTTGATTCTCCAATTTTCAAAGTTATAGATAGGCCCCATTTTATCAATTTTAATATCCGAGAGTTTATCTAGCTTTTTTATTTTTTTGTCAGAATCCACAAAAAGGGACAAATATAACGTTTGTGTTAAACCGTAACAATTAAATTCCAAAGATGTAATTTCGATCATTCCATATTTTTCAGGCGATTCCTTCCATTCTTCTCGTATCCCCAAAATTCTTTTGAGAACTTCAAGTAACTCTGCACAGACTAATTCAAAAGGATATTTCTCTTTTGTTATTCCAAGTGTACTTTTGTGGTAGAGGCGAAGTGTTTTTATTGCGTTAATTTTTTCTCGAATTACAAATTTTTGTAATATAGTATCAAAAAACGAATATAAAAAATCATAGTCTTTAATGTCAAAAAAATTGTCTATATCGCTCCAATAATGTTTAATCAATTCCTTTGAAGTTCCGTTAGATATCCTATATGAATTTGTAAAAAATCTTTGGAGATAATTTTTAGCAAAGGAATCGTCTTCTCCCCGTTTATATATGCCGTTTATATTCCTTTTTAACTCTTCATCATTTATTGAAACTATCTGTATCAGCGGAGTTTCATTGCAAATATGGTGAAGACGATTTAAAACTTTGATTGCGTAATCCGGAAGGCATCGATCCATTTCGTCCACAACGAAAATAATCTTCTTACTTTCATATAACATATACCCACATAATAATGAGTTTATGACATCAATTAAATCAGAAACACCAGTCAACGAGCCAAAAGGCTTTATCTCCTCATTTTTTTTACCTTTTACCAAGTTATTAATAACACCATAAACATCGCGAATACCCTTAATGAGGGATTGAGCCTGTGGATTTGCGGCGAATAATGCCATTTTGGAGATAATTTTCATCATCTCCGCATAGTATTCAGCTTGTATTTTATCAGGATTTTTAGACTCTACTGTATTGAGTTGCCCAGCAATAGTTGACAAGATACCGACCAAAGGTTCTTCGTGATAATCATTTTTCCAGCAGTCATAGTGAATCACCATACACTTACCAGAAAATTTTTTTTCAATTTTATTTAATATGTACGTCTTCCCGACGCCCCATGTCCCGGTTAGGGCAAGAGAGAGAGGCTCCCGAGAAAGGATGCTTTGGTTTATAATATCAGATATATCCTTAATTACCACTTCACGATCTAATACGTCAGGATTAAAATCTGTTGCTTGTTTTTTCTTCATAAAATCCGATATCATTTTATCGAATTCGTCTATTTTTTTACTCATTTTTTATTCCGTTATGCTAAAATCATTTATTCATATAACACGTATTTTAATATAGTTTTTGGTAATGTATATTTTCTTTCGCAAATTCCTTTAAGGGGGTAAAAAAATAGGATGTTCCAATTTTTAGATTTGAAATAACCACAAATCAACCTAAAAGAAGAGCATCCTATGGATAACAATATAATCAAAATTGACGAGGAAAATCTCAAGAACGACCTGAAAGGAGTCATTAGAAAGACCATCGAGGAAACCCTCAACACGATGCTGGACGAAGAAGCCGCGGAGCTGTGCAACGCAGAAAGGCATGAACGTACCGACGAACGCAGGAACTACCGCAGCGACCATTACCACCGCAAGCTGCTGACGTCCGCCGGGGAGGTCGACTTGTCAGTACCCAAGCTGCGCCTTGCCCCGTTCGAGACCGCCATAATCGAGCGCTACAGGCGCAGGGAATCGTCGGTCGAGGAGTCGCTTATCGAGATGTACCTGGCGGGTGTATCCGTGCGCCGCGTGGAGGATGTGACCGAGCTCCTGTGGGGATCGCGCGTCAGCGCCTCGACCGTCAGCAGCCTAAACCAGAAGGTATACGGCAAGATCGAGGAATGGCGAAACAGGCCCATAGGCGGGGAATATCCCTATGTCTACGTTGACGGCATATACCTGAAGCGCAGCTGGGGCGGCGAGATGACAAGCGTCTCGGTACTTGTCGCGATAGGGGTATCCGAGGACGGCTACCGGGAGATACTCGGCGCATGCGAGGGCGCGAGCGAAAGCAAGGAATGCTGGCGGAGCTTCCTCGTAGGCCTCAAGGAACGCGGTCTGAAAGGCGTAAGGCTGTTCACTTCGGACAAGCACCTGGGCTTCCTGGAATCAGCCTCGGAAGTGTTCCCGGATGCGAAATGGCAACGCTGCACGGTGCATTTTTTCAGGAACCTGATGTCAAAGATCCCGCGCAACAAGCTTGCTTCGGCCATGCCTCTGCTAAAGGCGACATACGCCCAGGAAGACAAGGAGGCTACCCTGAAAAAGGCTGCCGATGTAGAACAGAAACTGCGTGATATGGGGTTGAAATCTGCCGCCGAGCTTTACCACAAGGGCGTGGCTGAGACGCTGACTTATCTCGACTTTCCGCACGAACACTGGCGCAGCATAAGGACGAACAACATCCTTGAACGCCTGAACCGGGAAATTCGCAGAAGGACTAGGGTTGTGGGCTGCTTGCAGAAACATCCTCGGCTCGGATATGAAAACATGCAAGCATGTTTTCGCATCGCTCGCCTTGCGGCGTTTTCCCGGACGGCGAATCGGCCCCGATGCTTGTCTGCGCCAGACTAAGATACATTGCGACAAAGGAATGGGGCACCAAGAGGTACCTGAACATGAAGCACCTCTACGAGCTTGAAAAAATACAGGAATACGAAAAGGAATTGAAAAAGGCGAAGATGGACGTAGCCTAAATCTGATGTTGGGACAAACTATTTT
>JAEERM010000072.1 GCA_016285835.1 Fibrobacter sp. | reverse complement strand
AGAAACAGCAAGTTAAAGCCTAATAGCCCTCTTTTTCACATAAAAATCAAGCAAAAAGCTAAAACAACAGCCTATTTCGTCAACTACACCATCTCGGCCTTGAGTTTTTGCGATTTATTCTAAAAAAGCTACATTTCAAGTCATGCTCACCTCACCCATCGACAACATTCTTGTAGAAAAGGCTAACCGCAAAATGTATTTGCTCAAGGGCGATGTCGTTGTCAAGTCATACAGAATTTCATTGGGCAAGAATCCGGTCGGAGCGAAGGTCAAATCCGGCGGCGACATCATGATCCACGGCTACCCGAACAAGGTTCCCGCATTCCTCTTTAAATTCTGGCACACGTGGAAAGACTGGACCGCCGGCTGCATCGCCGTCACGAACGACGAAATCGAAGAAATCTACGCCGCCGTCAAAGACGGCACGCCGATAACCATCAAGCCTTAGAAGCTGGCTTTTAGGGCGAAGCCCTACCCTAACAAGTCAAGCATCTGCCGAGGCGTGACAACGACTGGAGTTTCGGGGAAATGCTTAACATTCCCCGTCACGAGATGCGTTTCAGCTGTTTTACCGTGAGCTAAAGCGACTGCATAAAAAACAATGTCCTTTGGATCAGGCATCGATTCGCGAATTTCTGCTAAATCAGATTCCAACACGCATAGGCGATTGATTTGCAACAAAGTTTCAGCGATTCTTTCAGGCGAAAATCCGAATTTCGGTCTATTGAGAACAACCCTATATTCTTCAAGAATTTTTTCATTCAAAACAGGGACGATTCTCCCATCAAACACAGCCTGCAAAACGAGACCCGGAACAGAATCCCATTTCAGAAAAGCAGACACAAGAACATTCGTATCGATTACAGCATAACGCTTCATCGACCATTCCTTGCCGCGTCGATTTCAGCGTTGATTTCATCCAAAGACATTTCAGAAGCGCCGGCACGAACAGCATCAGCGGAGAGTTGCTGCATGGTATTCAACATTCTTCCAGCCATTGTCCGGCCAGAAGCATCATAAAAAGCCCGACGTTCTGCAACAAACTGCGGAACCGTCGCAGAAGAGACCTCGAACGGGATTCGACGTTCGCGCACAACAGCACGAGCGAAGACATTAATAGCCGTCGTCATGGACATGCCGAATTCCTCACACAATTCATCGAATTCTTTTTTAAGATCGGATTCCATCCTAATGCTGAATGTTGTTTGCGACATAAAATGCCCCTTTAGGTTTCAAATCACACCAAATATATATAAAAACGCACCAATATGCAACTTTTTTGATGTAGATTTCTTGTTTCGGGTTTTAGGGCGAAGCCCTGGGCTTTTTTTTCTTATTTTATAAGTATGCGTTTATCCTTTGTTTTACTACTCGGTTTGTCAACTCTGTTTGTTGGGTGCTATCACGCGCCCCTTAGCAGAATACCTCAATATGGATATCCTGAAAATACATTTGACGAAATCAAAGCGGACTCGTCTTATCAAAGTGATCTTATCGAAATAAAAAACACAGAATCAACACACAATGACGTGAACTATTATATTGAAGAGGGGTTTGCTGAATTTGAAGACTACCCCTATGGTTATAATGCAGTCTATGAGTTCAATAAGGCATGGCTATTAGATTCCCTAAATCCGCACATCTACATGGGTTTCGCCTTATCCGAAATGAAGCATGGACGAATAAAAAATGCCATAAAGCATTACGCAAAATACCGAGAACTCTACGAAAAGAACCCTATTCCGCGCCCCAGAAAAACGAAGATTCCTTATTCCGAAAGCCGCGAAAAGATAAATTCAACCAAGCCAGATATTCTCATTTACGGAGAGTTATGGTCATTAGAGAAAGACAACGGATCGGGATGTTGGGAAATCTGCATCGCTGATGTAGCCATAGATGCAGACAACAAGCAATTTCATCGATATCTAGAAAATTCGAACATTCTTCCTGAAAATGAGAGATTCGCACTTAGCCAAGCATTATCCATAAACCAAACTCCTTTATACACAAAAGGAAAAATCAAAGTCATTAAATTTTATGACGAACAAGATGGCGCATGGAAATCTGCACCATGGGATTCTGTTTTTGAATTCTCATTTGTGGAACGCCAAGGGTTGTTCTTTAGTGAAGAACAAAAGAGGCTTATCGAGTTAGGGCCAGCATCAAATCTAGATTCGTCGACGCGAGTATTTATGCTAAAACCTGACACGATATTGAGCAATGGCGCGATTGGAATAAGCGGCATCCGAAAGTTGGAAAGCTATTCGGAATATATCCCCCAAAATAAATGGCAAGATGTTTCTCCAAACGAATTGAAATTAAAGCCGTATCAACAAAAAAAATCTATTCCTCCACTTTCAGAAATATCCGTCCGCTCTAGCATAATCCGAGCCCTTGACGAAGGTAAATATGATTCTTTGCGAACATTCTTGAATGCAGCATTGAAGGTGGGAACGTATTATGGATTCATGCCGATTTCAGACTATGAATTTAGTCAGCTTAATCTACTCGACGAGAATACCGTTGCAGATGCATCTAACATCTGCCGAATTCAAGATTTAACAATGAAAAATGCAAAAAAAACAAGAAACATCAATGATTCTCTAGGACTTCTCATTGCATATCGTTCCTATCCTTATGTATTTTCCGATGAATTCAATAAAAAAATCAATGCTTTACCAAATTCATCTCTTCTAAGAAATTTTGCACAAAAACCTTACCAGAATGGCAGCGGGTTTTAGGGCAGAGCCCTAAGCGAAGGGGAAGCGGAAGACCCGGCATACGTGAAGGCTAGAGATTGCTTCGCTACGCTCGCAATGACAATGGCGAGCCGGGGCTGCAGCGAGGGGAAGGCTTTCCCCTCCCCTATTCAAAAAAAAATATATTCGTTCACAAAGAATTTCTGCGGAAACAAGATGACAATCAATCGAATACTCCTCCTACTTTTACTAACATTTCTTTTATTCTCTTGCTCTTCGGAAAAGGAATCCCCTAAACCCGTGCTCACCTCACCCATTGACAACATTCTCGTAGAAAAGGCGAAGCGCCAAATGCACTTGCGCAACGGCGATAGTGTTGTCAAGACGTACAGAATTTCATTGGGCAAGAATCCTGTGGGAGCGAAGGTCAAATCAGGTGACAACAAGACACCCGAGGGCAATTACACCATCGAGAAGCACAACCCCAAAAGCATTTTCCATTTATCGCTAAAGATTTCGTACCCGAACGCAGAGCAAATCAAGGCCGCAAAAGAAGGCAATTACGAGCCCGGTGGCGACATTATGATCCACGGCTATCCGAACAAGGTCCCTGCATTCCTCTTTAAATTCTGGCACAAGTGGAAAGACTGGACCGCCGGCTGCATCGCCGTCACGAACGACGAAATCGAAGAAATCTACGCCGCCGTCAAAGACGGCACGCCGATAACCATCAAGCCTTAGAAGCTGGCTTTTAGGGCGGAGCCCTAGGCAAATGAGATTAATTTAAAAAACAAGCAATATGGTTCTCGGGCGTTCATTTAACATTTTGTATATTACAAAATGTTAAACAAATAACAGTTCAAGCAAAGCACACCTCGAAATCCAAGTCCTTCGAGTTCAAGAAGTACAAGACAAAGACAACAATTGATTCAAGCTGTTTCAAGGACCTGGCAGTCGAACTTGCAGCCACGCAGCAGCATTGCCCCATAGGGCAATTTTTTCACACTGGGGCGTATAAAATAGCCAAAAACGTACAATTTATATGCCCCAAATCCGTTTTTCATCGCGAACTAAAGGCCAAAACAACATCTTGGGGCGTATAAATTGACTCCAGAGCATCTATTTATACGCCCCTCAGAGGTAAATTGCGAATTTATGGAACAAACAAAGTAACAAAAGGGCGTATAAATCAATTCAAAAGAGTTCTTTTATACGCCCCTCAATAAAAAAAGCCCCCGGAGGGGGGCGAAAAAGGGAGAAATCTTGCAACTACCACTCTTCTTCATATAGCTGTTCACAACTCTTCGCCATATCGGCGGAATCGTAGAAGTAAATCAGCAAATCATAAAACAAGCATTTCTTTGACGAAGAGGGGCAGCCCGTTCCCCAGGTACCATTCTCTTCACTACAGTCAAGCTGGAAATCGGTTACGTCACTTGACGATTGACTGATTTCGCCACAATAAGAATGGCCGGAAGAAACAGTCTTGCAAGAATAGACACTCCCCGAGATTGTCGCCTCGCTACCGCTCTTTATTTTTGGACTGCTATAATCGCTATCAGCGGAGCCGGAGTTGTCATCACTGTATTCATCCAGGCAAGAATTGACTTCGGCTGCAGCCCCATAGTAATAGGCTACGATGCCGCCACCTTGGTTGCACTTTTTCCCACCGGCAGGACATCCCGTGCCAAAAGTAGCCTTAGAGAAGCCTTCTATGTTTTGCGCGTTACAAGTTTCTTTGAACTGGTCCGTGGTCATATAGGATGTTGGCACCTCGGAACAAGACGCAGAGCCGTCCCCACCGGGCATTTCCACATAGCACGAAACGACGCTACCGGATCCAGAGCCGGAACCAGAACCATTACCGGAAACATTGCCCGAACCATTACCTGCTCCGGAGCCACTGCCAGACCCATTGCCCGAGCCGGAGCCGCTGCCAGACCCGTTGTCAGTGTTGGACTCAGTCCCATCAGCCCCAGAAGGGCCACTGCCATCGCAGCCATAAAATGCTAGACTAACAGCAGATGCGACCGCTATTGCCAGAAATACTTTTCTTGTTTTCATGTGCACCCTCTCTTTGCATTATGTTTGTAAATAAAATATAACCTTTTCAATTAAAAAGGAGCCAATAAAAAAATTTTTTATTCAGGGCCCCCACTTTTGTGAGCCCAGTCATATAATCTCTATTTACTATATTTGGGCCATGAATTTCAAGGACCGCATCATCCGCGCTACGGGCAAAAAGACGCCCTTCCGCCTGATAGTCGTCGATTTGACCGCGACGATGAACGAAATCGGCAAATTCCACAATGCGCAAGGTTTCGCACTGAAACTCCTCGCCGAGAACTCCATCGCAAGCATTTTCTTGAGCGCAAGCCTCAAGTTCCCCGGCACGGTAAGCCTGACCACGCGTTTTTCGGGAGAAATCACACACATCCAGTCGGATTCCACGCCGCAGGGACTCGTGCGCGCTATGATTCCGCAGCCCGAGCTCCAAGCCGTCGGCGGGAACGAACCGGCCCTCCTCCCGCAGAGCGTGAGCGTCATAAAGCTGAACGAACTGGGCAAGCGCGTCCACGAAAGCATTATCGAGGCCCCCTCCGTATCGATGGGCCAGAACCTAGCCACCTACCTTTTGCAGTCCGAACAGATTCGCTCCGCCGTGGGCATCGAAGCCGCATTCAACAACGAAGACCCGAGCAAGCTCGACTACGCTGCCGGTTTCTACATCGAGGCCTTCCCCGACCTCGAAGACAAGGACATCAACTTAATTGAAGTCATCGTGCAAAACCTGCCGAAGTTCAAGGACATGAACACGCCCGAAGGTTTTGACCTAGATGAACTGCTAGACCAACTGCGCGGCCCCTACGATATTGACATCGTGAAAGAAATCGATCCGAAGCCGTTCTGCCCCTGCAGCAAGGAACGCACCGTCGCAACGCTCGCGACCCTCAAGACTGCCGATCTGGAAGACCTCATGAAGGAAGGCAAGGATCTTGAAGTCGTCTGCGATTTCTGCCGCACAAAATACACAATCACCGTAGATGATTTGCAAACAATCATAGACGAGAGACGAAAGACGAGAAACGAGAGAAACTAGTCTTCTCCTAGCCACCAACCACTAACCACTGATTACTATGTTTACCAAGCAATGTGTCGTTACCCTGGACCTTGAAGGTGTCCTTGCCCCCGAAATCTGGATTGCTGTCGCCGAAAAGACCGGCATCAAGGACCTTCGCCTCACCACCCGCGACATTCCTGACTACGACGTGCTCATGAAGGGCCGCATCGCAATTCTCGACCGCGAAAACATCAAGCTTTCGGATATCCAGAACGTTATTGCGAACCTCGGCCTGCTTGAAGGCGCTCGCGACTTCATGGACAAACTCCGCGACGAGACACAGGTAATCATCCTCTCGGATACGTTCCAGGAATTCGCCTACCCCATCATGAAGAACCTCGCTTTCCCGACCATTTTCTGCCACAACCTCATCGTGGAAAACGACCGCATCAAGGGTTACCGCCTGCGCATGAGCGACCAGAAGACTCAAGTCGTGAAGCACCTGCAAGCGCTGAACTTCAAAGTGTTCGCCTCGGGCGACTCCTTCAACGATACGGGAATGCTCAAGCAAGCCGAAAAGGGCGTGTTCTTCTGTGCGCCGGATTCCATCGTGGCCCAGTTCCCGCAGCTCGAAGCCACCAAGACCTACGACGAACTCCTGGAAAAGTTCCACCAGTTCCAGGCCACGCTGTAAAAGCAATTCGACTTTCAAAAAAAGAGAGCCGGACAAGCTCTCTTTTTTGTATCCGTAAAAATTCCGGACAGCCGTTAGCCCTGCGAGGTTTCAGCGAACTTCAGGTTCTCGTAGTTCTTGACAGCAAGATTCAGACGGTATTCGTTGGGGAACAAGCAGACAAGGTTCCTTTCCTTGTCCATCATGCAGTCCATCGCGTATTCCTCGGCGAACTTGCCCATGTCTTTCTCGGGACCCGACACCCAGCGGATGCCGTGAGCCGGAACGCGGTCCAGGGATACGTCGGCGCCGTATTCGCTCTGCAAGCGGAACTTGAGCACATCAAACTGCAACTCGCCCACCACACCAATCACGGGGATGGCCGACTTGAGCGGTTCATAAAGCTGGGTCGCGCCTTCTTCGGAAAGTTCGGCAAGTCCCTTTGCCATCTGCTTGCTTTTGAGCGGGTTCAACAAAGTAACGCGGGCAAAGTGTTCCGGGGCAAAGTCCGGGATGCCGGTGAAGTTAATCTTTTCGCCGTCAGTCAGCGTATCACCGATGCGGAAAAGTCCCGGGTCGTTGATACCCACGATGTCTCCGGCCCAGGCGTGGTCGATGACTTCCTTGTCTTTTGCGAGGAACGCCGTCGGGGCGGCCAGGCGGATGTCACGACCAGTGCGAACGTGATAGACCTTCTCGCCACGAGTAAAGCTGCCCGAACAGATGCGAAGGAAGGCGGTGCGGTCGCGATGCTTGGGGTCCATGTTGGCCTGAATCTTGAAAACAAATGCACTGAAGGCATCCTCGTCGGGGCTCACCGGGCGCTTGTCGGTTTCGCGCACCATCGGGGGCGGCGCAAGCTTGGCAAAAGCGTTCAGCAACTGGCGCACACCGAAGTTGTTCACGGCAGAACCGAAGAACACGGGGCACATTTCGCCCTTCAGGAACTTCTCGTGATCGAACGGGTCCATGCCGCCCGTGACCATCTCGTATTCTTCCTTGAACTGTTCCACCCAGTTCTCGCCGCACATTTCCACGAGGCGCGGATCGTCCGGGCCTTCCATCTGGATGATTTCCTGGTGCCCTTCTTCCTTGTTGAAGGTGTGGAAGGTGTTCTCGGCGATGGAGTACACGCCCTTGAAGAGTTTACCCACGCCAATCGGGAGGGTGAACGGTGCCGTCTTGATATGCAGAATATTTTCAATCTGGTCGAGCAGGTCGAGCACATGGCGACCGTCGAGGTCCATCTTGTTGATGAACGTGATAATCGGGGTGTGGCGCATGCGGCACACGTCCATGAGCTTGATGGTCTGCTTTTCCACGCCGTTCACGCTGTCGATAAGCACGAGTGCCGCATCCACGGCGGTCAGGGCGCGGTAGGTGTCTTCACAGAAGTCCTGGTGCCCCGGGGTATCGACGAGGTTGAACATGCAACCTTCGAACGGGAAGTTCAAAACGGAGCTCGAAACCGAAATACCGCGCTGCTGCTCGATCTTCATCCAGTCACTCACGGTGTAGCTGCGGTTCGCCTTCGCGCGCACGTGGCCCGCCTCGCGAATCACGTTCCCATACCACAGGAACTTTTCGGTGATGGTGGTCTTACCCGCGTCAGGGTGGCTGACGATGGCGAAAGTGCGTCGTTTTTCGATTTCGGAATTCATGGCGCCAAATATAGTAAATAGAGAGAAGGGGGTATAATCTAGGGATGAGAATCTAGAGGCTAGGATCTAGGGGCTAGGATCTAGGGGCTAGGGAGAAATATCACGGCTTCGCCGTCTGTTATTAACGCACGAAGTGCGTGATTCTTTTCACTAACCTCTATTCTCTAGATCCTAACCCCTTATAAGATTAGTCCCCATATTTAATTTCATCTATGATGATACGGATGATTCTGCATCACCATCTGCACGCGGTAGAGCTGTTCGGCAAAAAGTACGCGGGCATGGTCGTGCGTAAAGGTCAAGGGCGATAGCGAAAGCAGCAAATCCGCCGTCTTTTTCAAATTTTCGTCGATGCCGTAAGCCGACCCAATCAAAAACACGATATTTCCCGGGAAGCGGTCACGCAAGGTATCGGAAAGCTTCACCGTATCCATGAGTTTGCCTTCTTCGGACAAAATAACGCGGCGGTATTCCGACTTGGGGAATTTTTTCTCAAAGAGAGCGGCTTCCTGGGCAAGCGACTGCACGCGGTCATCGAGCTTCGATTCCTTGAGTTCCACGACCTCGAGCGGGAACATGCCGCCACGCAGGCGCTTCACATACTTTTCCACCTCGTCCGCGATGAACGGCGAGCCAGCCTTACCAAAAACTGCGAGAACCCATTTCATGATTTAGTAGGAAGTTAGAAGTAGGAAGTTAGAAGTTTTTTAGCAGGAAGTTACTGTCTACTGTCTACTTCCTACTGTCTACTATTTACCTTCCCACACTCAGTCTATCTATCAAGAAGCTTGGCATTCCGGCTTTGCGCATGCTTTCTTGCGTCCGGGCGATATCGTAATCCACGCGAATCAGGCGCACGCACTTGGTCTCGGTATCGAGCAGGCACCAGCAGGCACGCGGATCGCGGTCGCGGGGCTGGCCCACACTGCCCACGTTCACCAACAGGCGCTCGGTATCGGCAATCACGTATTCGTATTCGTCCAGTACCTTGGGAATCGCTAACGAACGGCTCGCCACGATAATCGGGCTGTGCGTATGGCCGACAAAGCAGTAACGTCCAGAAAAATTCTCGAACGCATCCAGTGCATCTTCCAGTTCGGTCACGTAAACCCAGTCCGCCGGGCTCAAGGGCGAAGCATGTACAAAATAAATGTCGTTTTCTTCGTGGATGTATGGCAACGAGCGGATGTACGCGACAGAATCCACGGACAAAGCCCGCTGCGTCCACTCGATAGCCTGCTTGGCAAAGGGATTGAATCCCAGGCTGGATTCGTGCTTGATAGCCACACTGTCGTGATTCCCTATCAAGCAAATATCCATATTCACTTTGGCCAGTTCAACACATTCATTAGGGTCGGCTCCATACCCAACCAGATCGCCCAGGCAAACCGTCCTTTCGACGTGGTTGTCCTCCATGGACTGCAACACGGCCTCGAAAGCGGCAAGGTTGGAATGGATGTCAGAACATATTCCGTAAAGCATAGCCGTAATGTAGTAAAATAGCGATTAGTGGTTGGTGGTTAGTGATTGGGGGGTGGTGATTAGTGGTTTATAAATATCTATATTTGCGCCCGTATGGAAATCATAGAAGACAAGACAAAGGTGAGCATTGCGTATGTCCTCAAGGAATTGTCCGGCAGGATTCTTGAGGAAGTTCCTCCCTCTTACCCCTTTGTCTATATCCACGGTTACAACAATATTATCCCGGGGCTCGAATCGGCACTCCTCGGGCGCAGGCTCGGCGAAAAATTCTCCGTAAAGATACCCAGCAGGCTGGGTTATGGAGAATACCGCAAGGACCTCGTGATGCAGGTTCCCAAGGACGAACTGCGCGATGTCGGTGAACTTTGGCTCGGAATGGAACTCGAAATGTTCCAGGACAACGACATCCGCGAATTCCAGCTCCCTGAGACAGCAGACGAGTTCTGCGACGACTTGAACTTGAACGACGACGAAGAATGCGACGGCATTTACGTCGTTAAAGAAATCTACAAGGATACTGTCCTTGTAGACGGGAACCACCCCTTTGCGGGCAAGGATTTGATTTTCGAAGTAGAAGTCGTTTCTATTGAATCGCCAAGTTTCACCGAACTGGAATCCGGATTCCCGGACGAAGATTACGACGATTACGGCGACGACAATTACGACAACAGCTTTGACGGCGATTACGACCAAAACGAAGATAGGAGATGGCGCTAATGGCAACGATGGACGAACTCAAGAAAGCGGCAGGTGTCCGCGCAGCAGACATGATCAAGGACGGCATGACCGTTGGGCTCGGTACGGGCAGTACCGCAGCACACATGGTGAACCGCCTCGCAGAACGCATCAAGACCGAAGGTTTAAACGTCGTTGGCGTGAGCACCAGCTGGAGCACCACGCTCCAGTGCCGTAGCCTCGGCATCCCGCTCAAAGAGATGGGCGAAGTTTCCCACCTCGACATGGTGATTGACGGAGCCGACGAAATCGACGACAACAAGAACCTCATCAAGGGCCGCGGTGCCGCTCACCTGCTCGAAAAGATTGTCGCCTCGATGACCGACAACTACGTGATTATCGCAGACTCGGGCAAGAAAGTCTCGAAACTCGGCGAAAAGTTCGCTGTGCCGCTCGAAATCATTCCGGGAGCCATCGCCGTGGTGACTGAACGCGTGAAAAAACTCGGCGGCGACCTCAAGGTGCGCATGGGTGCTCCGGGCAAGGATGGTCCGGTCATCAGTGACTCAGGCAACCTCATCGCCGATGCCAAGTTCGGCATCATCGAGAACCCCGACAAGCTCGCACGTGATTTAGAGCACATCGTCGGTATTGTCGGGCACGGACTTTTCGTGGGAATTGTGACGAAGGTCATCCTCGCCGATGCCGAAAAAGGACTTGTGGAATTCTAGGGTGTTCTAAACGAATTTTTTTTCTATTATTCATAGTACTCTATGATAGTTCGTTTAAGTTTACTTGTTGCTTCATTTGGCATGGCATTTTTGACGTCATGTGGCAATAATGATGTTCCCAAAGATGGTTCCGAAAAGAGCAATGGCACTATACTTATGCTGCTCGGGAGCAAGATTCCATATTGGGACCAGATTTATCGTGGAGCAAAGGAAATCGGCGACCAGGAAAATTACAAGATAATGACTGTCTACCGCGATGCGGACACAGTCAATACGACCGTACTCAAGACGCTCAGTGGCATTTCTGACATCCCGAACTTGAAGGGGATCATCATGATGCCTAGCGACAAAGCCATCGAGAACATGATTGTCCTTACGGGAACAAAAGTCCCCATCGTTGTCGTAGACCAGCAATTGCATGAAAACAGCCCGCTCCAGACAACCGTCCGGACAACGGTGGTTGCAGACAACGATAAGATTGGCAAAGAAATTGGCGAACAAATCAAGGAAAACAAGGTTCTTACACTCTGCTATGCCATTGGCGGCTCATACGACAGAAGTATGGCTATCCAGCGCTCGCTCGGCAAGAACCGAGTCGATGTCCTCATCGTAAATGATGCGAACGAAGCCAAAGACAGCATCGAGAAATATGTGTCTCAGCACCAAGACGAGAACTTTGCGGTTGCTTTCGCAACTGGTTCGTTCGTCAACGAAGAATCGATGGCCCTCCTCAAGGGTAAAAGCGTTTATGCCGTCGATATGAACGAGCCCATCCAAGACGGTATCCGTAACGGAGATATCATCTTCACTGCCATTCCGAATACGTTCGAAATGGGAGCCATGGCGCTCAACAGCGTAATCAGCAAGACTCCGGGAGTATCGCTCCAAATTGTATCTGTCGTCTATGCTAACTCAAACAACATAAACACAGACGAAATCCAGGCCTTCACCAAATAGCCCTCCCAAAAATTTTTCTTTATACAAAAAACCCAGCCCAAAGGGCTGGGTTAATTTCGCTTGAATTTTCCCGAATCCGCTGATTAAGCTTCTTCGTCGGAAAGTTCCGGAGCCTTCTTGATCACGTTACGGCGGCCATAGCGCACCTTTGTCGGATCAAAAGTGGTTTCCACAGCTTCGACCTGAGTTTCCGCAGGAGCGGCAACAGGGGCGACTTCGGCAACAGGAGCGGCCGGAGTTTCGACCGGGATACGCGGAGCAAGCGGACGACGTTCCGTCTGGACTTCGGCGACGGCGGGAGCCTGAGCCTGGGCCTCGACAGCAGGAGCGGCCTGTTCAGCCTGAGCCACAGGAGCAGCTTCGCGACGCGGACGGCCTTCGCGGCGATCACGGCGCGGGCCACGTTCCTGACGCTGTTCGTTACGGTCACGACCAGACTGAGCCTGGTTGTTCTGACCGCGATTTTCGCGATTGTCCTTGTTAGGACGATCCTTGCCACCACGATTTTCCCTGTTGTTGCGTTCACCGCGCTGGGCCATTTCTTGGGAGCTGATAGGACGGCGAGAAGCCGGCTTCAGGTTCATGTCCGGGGTGAGCTTCTTGAAAATCGGGGTACGAAGCATCGTGAGAAGCTTGTTAACCTTGGCAAGGATAACAATGCAAAGCACCACTACGACGAGCGTGCATGCGAGTGTGATTATTTCCATCTGGGCACCTCATAAAGTAAGGGTTGACCACACAGGCAGGCTGGAAAATAACCTGCAAGCGGGGTGACTGTATGTGTGTTGTTATTGGGGGCCATCTTACTAGCGCCTCCTGGGAGACTTGACGGCCATAGGGGGATGCTCCTGTAGGAGCGGGTGGGGTGATTCACGCCTTGGCAATGAATCGAACAGTCACGGGGGCAAATTTAGAATATTTACAAAAAAAAAGGTGGACAGATGTGCAAAAAAAGCAAAAAAGAGCCGTCAAACCGCCCTGCCGAGTTAAATGATAAATAAATTTTACATTTATAAGTTGTACTAAAAAATTATTTTGTTTATATTAAGGTAAGTGATGCAAGCCCCGAAACAGGGCCGAGAATTTATCTTCCAAACAAAAATCCAGGAATCTTTTTCTGGATTTTTTTTAAATTTGGGCACATGAAGAATTTTTACGTCACAACGCCTATTTACTATGTTAACGATGCCCCGCATATCGGGCACTCCTACACCACTGTTCTCGCGGACATTCTCACCCGCTTCCACAAGATTATCGGCTACCAGACATT
Source organism: Fibrobacter sp. (assembly GCA_016285835.1). Lineage (GTDB taxonomy): Bacteria > Fibrobacterota > Fibrobacteria > Fibrobacterales > Fibrobacteraceae > Fibrobacter. The sequence continues at coordinate 4,058 of JAEERM010000072.1, read as the reverse complement.
TTTCCTGACCGGCACGGATGAACACGGCCAGAAGGTGCAACGCGCAGCCGCCAAGCGCGAAGTCTCCCCGCAGGAGCACGTGGACGAATACTACCACCGCTTCGAGGACCTGTGGAAAAAGATGGATATCGAGAACGACTTCTTTATCCGCACCACGATGCCGCAGCACAAGGCCTACGTGCAGGAATGCCTCCAGAAGCTCTGGGACAAGGGCGAAATTTATTCCAAAGAATACGAAGGCTGGTACTCCGTCGGCGAGGAACGCTTCTTCGGCGAAGACGAACTCGACGAGAACAAGTGCGACCCCATCAGCCACCGCCCGGTGGAATGGCTCAAGGAGAAGAACTACTTCTTCAAGATGGGTTCTTACCAGCAAAAGCTCATTGACTTTTTGGAAAGCCACAAGGACTGGATTGTGCCGGACTACCGCTGGAACGAAATCCGCGGGTTCCTGCGCCAGCCGCTGAACGACCTCTGCATCAGCCGCCCGAAGGCACGCCTCAGCTGGGGTATCCCGCTGCCGTTCGACGAAGATTACGTGACCTACGTGTGGTTCGACGCCCTGCTCAACTACGTGAGCGCCTCGACCGCTTTCCACAAGACTTACAAGGACGGCACGCCGATCTGGCCAGCCACCTACCACCTCATCGGCAAGGACATTTTGACGACGCACAGCGTTTACTGGCCGACGATGCTCATGGCTCTTGACATCCCACTCCCGCAGCACATCCTCGCCCACGGCTGGTGGCTCGTGAACGGCGGCGACAAGATGAGCAAGTCCGCAGGTAACGTGGTAAACCCGATGGATTACATGGAAAAGTACGGCGTGGATGCCTTCCGCTACTTCCTCGCCTCGGCGATGGTTGTAGGCCAGGATGCAAACTTCACGCACGAAGGCTTTGTCCGCCGCATCAACAGCGACCTTGCGAACGACCTCGGCAACGTGCTGAACCGCGTACACCGCCTGGTGCTCAACAACTTCGAAGGCAAGCTCCCCGCTATTGCCGCCCCGCTGGATGACGCCGCAAACGAAGTCATCACGATTGCCAAGCGCGTCATTACGAACGTCATGGAATGGGTGCCGCAAGTCAAGCTCTCGCAGGTCATCGACGAAATCATGACGCTCGTGCGCAGCGTGAACCGCTACCTCGAAGTCAAGGCCCCGTGGAAGCTCGCGAAGGACCCCGCCATGAAGGACGAACTCGCGACCGTGCTCTTCGTCTCTGCCGAAGCCGTGCGCCTCTCGCTGTGCCTGCTCTGGCCGGTCATCCCGACCAAGTCCAAGGAAGGCCTCGCCATGCTCGGCAGCAAGTTCACCGACCAGAACGACCTTGTCTGGGGTATTTTGAAGGGTGGCGAAGTGTTCGGCGAAGGCAAGCCGCTCTTCCCGCGCATAGAAGAAGAAGTGAAGCAACAGCCGCAGCAACAAAAGCCCAAGCAGAACAAGCCCCTGACAGCCGCCGACGTGCCCGCCGCCATGGACATGCGCGTGGCCCAGATTAAGGAAGTGGCCGATCACCCGGATGCCACGAGCCTCTACGTGCTCAAGATCGATGCCGGCGAAGGCGAACTCCGCACCATCTGCAGCGGCCTCAAGAACAGCTACAAGGCCGAAGAACTCCAGGACCGCAAAATTCTCTTGTTCGCAAACCTCAAGCCGAGCGCACTGCGCGGCATCATGAGCCAGGGCATGCTCTTTGCCGGCGACCTCGACGCCGAAGCGCACACCTGCAAGCTCGTGAGCGTCCCCGAAGATGCGAAGCCCGGTGACCGCGCCCTGTTCAAGGGTGTCGCCCCGAGCGAACCCCGCGAACTCAAGGTGAAGGATTTCGAGAAGATTGCGCTTTCCGTCAAGGGTGGCGCGGTATTCTGCGATGCCCTCGCCCTCGAAGTGAACGGCAAGCCCGTGACCTGCGACGTGGCCGACGGCAACGGAGTCCACTAATAACTCATAACGTAAAAATCATTTTGATTCAACAGGACCAGCCTTGGCGGGCCCTGTTTTTTTGTATATTGAACAACATGAAAGAACTCGTTCAAAAATTTTATAAATACACTCTCGATTATCTTAAATCATTGAACTGGATTATACTCCTTGGCATAGCAGCTTTCTGCATCATTCTCGCCATCATCAACAACGTCCGCGTAAGCGACGACAAGTCTGTCGACTGGATCGGCACGCAAGACGTGATGGAAAAACCGGCGGATATTCTGTAGGAGGCGAACCATGATTGAATGCTTTGAAAAACAGAACCTCAAGCGCTCCATCATCGCGGGCGTGATTCTCCTCGTTGCAAGTTTCCTTGTCGCCGTGGGCGTCGCAGAAATCAGTTTCCCCGAAACCTTCCTCACGTTTACTGACCAGGACTGGCTCATCAAGATATGGCCGAAGGCCTACCGCTACAACATCCATGTGGGTGTCGGCGCTTGCATCGCCTGCGGTCTCCTCATCATTCCTGCATTCAAGTTGCAAAAAGATTTCACCATCCGTGCGCTCGAGACGCTCTGCCGTATCGGCATCGGCGGCATGTTCATCTTCGCTTCGATTTTCAAGATCCAGGACCCGCACCAATTCGCAACGCTGGTGGCACAGTACCAGTTTTTCTCGGCGTTGCACCTCGACTTCGTGAACAACTTCTTCGCGCTGGTGTACCCGCAGTTCGAACTGTGGTTCGGCCTCGCCATGATATTTACTCCGTTCGTGAAGGAATCGGCGTTCGCCATTTTCTGGATGTTCGTGAGCTTTATCATCGCACTCGCCTGGGCGCTTTGGAACGACCTCGGCATCACCTGCGGCTGCTTTGAACTCGAAGGCGCACAGGACAAGGCAGAAGCCTGGACAAGCCTCATCCGCGACTTGATTCTCATCTGGCCCACGCTGTGGCTTGCCCTGCGTAGGAACAAGAGCCTTATCGGAGTCTGGCGCAAGTAGCTATGAGCTATGAGCTGTGAGCTATGAGCGGCGAGTTTTAGTTTGGCGCCAAGGGCGCGACAATCTCATGCAAAAATCCCCGGCAAGAACCGGGGATTTTTTTAGATGAAAGAGCGGTCTTACTTCTGCGCTTCGCTCGTGCTTAGCAAATACGCATTGATGAACGGCTTGATTTTACCGTCAAGTACGCCCGCGGTGTCGGACGTTTCCACGCCGGTACGCAAGTCCTTCACCATCTGGTAGGGCTGCAACACGTAGCTACGGATCTGGCTCCCCCACTCGACCTTCTTCTTCTCGGCCATGCGGGCGTCACGCTTCGCCTCTTCTTCGAGGCGGTAGTGCTCGGCCACCATCGTCTTGAGCATCTTGTAACAGGTCTCGCGGTTCTGGATCTGGCTGCGTTCCGTCTGGCAGCTCGCCATGATGCCCGTGGGCAAGTGAGTCATACGCACGGCGGAGTCCGTCTTGTTGATGTACTGGCCACCCGCGCCGCTACTGCGGTAGGTATCCACACGTACGTCGGCCATGTCCAAATCAAATTCCACGTCCTCGTGCTCGGGGTACAGGTACACAGCAGTAAAGCTCGTGTGGCGGCGGGCGTTCGCGTCAAAGGGGCTGATGCGCACCAGGCGGTGCACCCCGATTTCGGAGCGGAGCAACCCGTAGGCGTTCTCGCAAGTCACCTCAATCGTCGCGCTCTTGAGGCCGGCGTCCTCGGCTTCCTGAAAGTCCACTACCTTGAAGTCCATGTTTTCACGTTCAAAGAAGTGCGTGTACATGCGGAACAGCATCAACGCCCAGTCCTGGGATTCCGTACCGCCCGCACCCGGGTGGATGGACATGAGGCAGGCACAGGCGTCGTCCGGCCCGTTCAACATCTTCTTGAATTCCATTTCCTCGACACGCGCCTTCAGTGCGGCAATATCGGATTCGATGGAAGCGGTAAGGTCGGCGGATTCTTCGTCCTTGGACATCTCGTACAGTTCGGCGAGGTCGTCGCACGACTGCGAAACCTCCTTCCAAGATTCGAGGAGGCCACGCAGGTTGCCGATTTTTTTCATCATGGACTGCGCCTTTTCCTGGTCGTTCCACAGGTCCGGGTCGCTAGAATCCTTTTCGAGGACGT
>JAEERM010000071.1 GCA_016285835.1 Fibrobacter sp. | reverse complement strand
TTTTCGGCGACCAGTTGCAGTATCGATCCCTTTATACGATGGGCGGCGTGCTTGCTTACGAAGGCATGATGCGTGGTTACAGCTCGGGCTCCATCGGTTACCGTCGTTTGGGCCGCAGTTACCAGTACGTCGGTGCTGAACTCCAGCTCGGCCTTGTGCCGCAGACGTTCTACCTGTTGCCGTTCTTCTTCGATGCGGGTAACGTGTTCGGTGACCGTTACGATCCGAACACCAAGGTGCCCAAGCCGAGTCGCAGTCCGCTTGAGGAATGGGACCCGACCAGCCTCAAGAAGGATATTGGTTTCGGCTTCCGCGTAGTTGTGCCGATGCTCGGTATTATCGGATTTGATTTTGCATGGCCTTTGGATGTGGGCGAAACCTACACCGGTCTGCAACGTACCAATGTGGGCGACATGGAGTTCAACTTCGTGATCGGTCAGGGATTCTAAAGGAGGCGCATGATGATTCGTCGCTTAATTCTTCTTTTGGTGTTTGCGCTTGCTACGGCGGGATTTGCCGACGACGGCCTCCGTGTGGCGCATGTTGATTCCAAGCTTATCTTCGACGGCTATAAGGGCACGAAGAAAGCGCAGGAGGAATACGACCGCCAGGTGGCTAAGTGGGAACAGCAGGCAAACCTCCTTCAAAAGGAACTTGCCGCTATCAAGGAAAAAATCGATAAGCAGCTCCTGATGCTTTCGGACGAAAAGCGTCGCGAACTTGAAGCCGACTACAAGAAAAAGGACACGGAACTCAAGAACTTCATCGACCGCGTGTACGGGCGCAATGGCGAACTGATTTCCGAAAACGAAAAGATTAGCGGTCCTATCATCCAGCTGATTCGCAAGGCCGTGAACGAGATTGCTTTGCAAGAAGGCTACGACATGGTCGTGGACCGTGCGACCGGTTCCGTGCTGTTCTGGAAAAAGGAAAACGACCTGACGCAGAAGGTTCTGGATTACCTGAACAACCGCTAGTTTTCTGGCTGCATAAGTTTATGTAAAATAGGCCACCCTGACGGGTGGCCTATTTTGTATGCAATCTTTGGAACGGCAATTACTTGATGCGCGTTCTGGCGTATTCGTAAAGCCCGAGGGAAAGGGCGACGGAGGCGTTGTAGGAGTGCGCTTCGGGTTTCATCGGGATGCGGAGGATGTCGTTGCACTGCTTCCGGATGAACGGGGGCAGGCCCACATCTTCGCCGCCAACAGCGAGCACAACCTGGTCGGCGAATTCGTACCCGGCGAGGCTTGTCTCGGTATCGGCGTCAAGGCCCAGAATCTGGTAGCCCGCAAGCTTGAGCTCGCCGATGGCGGCTTCCAGGTTGTTCGGGCGGCAGATGCGCATCTTGTCTAGCGCTCCTGCGCTGGTCCGCGCAACACTTGGGGTGATGCCGCACATGCCCTTTGCCGGCATGAGCAAAATATCCACGCCCAGGGCCAACGAACTGCGGATGCATGCCCCAAGGTTCCTCGGATCTTCGATGTTTGTGGCCACGGCGATGAGTTTCTTTTCGCCATTTTCTTTTGCCTTGAAAAATTCTTCGCGGACATCTTCCCACTGCAGGAGCGCCTTTTCGTTGATCAGCGCGACGACGCCTTGGTTCGGCCTCGCATAGCTGTCGAGAATTTTGGAATCCACCTGCTGCACGTGGACATGCGCGCGCTTGGCGAGCTTTTGCAAGTTGTACAGCTTGGGGTTGCCGGACTGGTGCATAAAGAGAATGCGGTGGACGCGCATGGGGTCGTTTGCGAGGAGGCTTTCAACTTCCTTGATTCCGCCGACGGCTACTTGCGGAGCGGCATCGGCATCGCCGATAGCAGCCACGACATTTTCTTGTTTGAATTTTTTCTCGCCGAATCTGGGGCGGTCATCGCGACCGAAGCGGCGCATGCGATCGTTGTTTGGTCTGCGCTGATCGCGACGGTTGTCGTCTTCGTTGAAACTCATGTGGGTCTCCGTTTTGTTAATCAGTATTTTTCCCTGCAAGGAATGACGACGTTCATCTGAACGTCGGTGTCCTTCTGCTCAAGGGGTTCTTTCGAAATCTGTGCAGGCGTTGCGATGCCTGCCTTGTAGGAATGTGGGTGCTTGGCAAGGAACCTGTCGTAATACCCTTTGCCGTGCCCAACGCGATTTCCATTAAAGTTGAACTTTGTCCCGGGGACGAGGAAAATGGGGATTTCGCCGTCGAAGCGTTCAAGGCCATCCTTCGGTTCCATGATGCCGAATTTGCCGGGAACAAGGTCTTTGCGCAAATTGCTGACCTTGTAGAAATTCATGATGCCTTCGCCTTCGCAGCGCGGCAGCAGCAATCTGCCTTCGCGGGCGAGTTCCTCGATGATGGGCATGATGTTTGGCTCGCCTTTTACTGGGTAGAATGCGGCGATGTTCTTCGAGTCGTGGTATCCCGGAATGTCGTGGATTTCTTGCCAGGGCTCGCCGATGATATCGTCGCCCTTTTTGTCGCGGCGCTTTTTCAGGATAAGTTCAATGATAGGACTGCTGCCGAACACGAATATCGCGAGGAACAGTACAAGGATGGAGGTTCCCATGCTTAGCTCCTGATGGCGCGTGCTGCGGTCGGTAGCTTGTCTTGCAGAATCTCGTTCCAGATTTTGCGTTGCCACTGCATCAGGTGCGCCTCGTCGTAACGGTCGACCCAGGGCATCGTTCCCGGTGCGGCAAGCCAGATGAGCTGGGACTTGTTTGCGACCATCGACGGATCAATTTTGAGATTTTCAGCTTTCTCGTCGCGCCACATCTTGAGAGAGAGGAGCAGGTCGGCATTTGGCACTACCGGTGGAGGCGGGGCCTTGGGCAGCTTGGCAGGCCAGTCCTCTTCGGGGGTTGCACAAGCGTCCCGGAGCATGTTCATGAACGAATCGTAACGTTCGCCCTTGAAGTTCCTAGGCAGTTTGGGCAACCGGTTTTCGTCGATTGTCGGGAACGTCGCTTGCACATGGCGTACAATGGCGAGCATGAGTTCTGCGGGCATGACTTTGTATGGCGGGCGGTCCATCGCCTCGGCTTCTTTTTCTCGCCATTCCCACAAGTGCTTGAGAATGTTGAGCGCGCAAGGGTTGTAAATGCTGGAACCGGTGATGCGCCAGGGGTCTTTTTTCGGCGGTGCCGGGTGCCTGGAATGTTCTATCAGGGCGTTGCACTGCTCGGTAAGCCAGCTCATGCGGTTTGCTGCCTGCAATTTTTCGACCAAAATGGCGCAAAGTTCATGCAGGTAGAAAGTGTCGTGGATGGCGTATTCGCACATCTCCAGCGGGAGCGGGCGGATAGTCCAGTCGGCGCGCTGGTTCTCTTTTTTGAGCTCGTCGCCGAAATATTCGCGAACGAGGTCGGCCAATCCGAGGCGCTGCTCGCCGAGCAATTTTGCCGCGAGCATCGTGTCGAAAATGTTTTTCGGGCTAAACTGGTAAGTTTGCCACAGGAGTCGCAAGTCGTAGTCCGCACCGTGGAAAATGAGCGTCTGCATGGCGCGGGCCTTGAATAGCGGGGCAAGGTCGATGCCGCAGAGCGGATCGACGATGTAGTAATGGTCGCCGATAGTAATCTGGATGAGGCAGAGGCGTGCGAGATAATGGTGCATGGAATCGGCCTCCGTATCGACGGCGGCCATATCGTACAAGTCGAGATCTTCGAGGAGCTTGGCGAGGGATTCTTCGTTATCTACCAGGATGTATTTTTCGTTCTGCAACATTACCTGTGAAATGTAATTAAAATTGCGAAAAAAAGAGAAACTCCGGATTAAAACGTACACCTAATAATAGTGTATGTGATGCCGCTCATTTTTTTATGACGTTGTAGAATTCAAGGAACTGTGTCGGGGAAAGTTCTTCGGCGCGGACGGTGGTGGGGTAGTCCAGGAGTTCAATGGCCTCCTGGATTTTCTTTTTGTCGTAGGCGCGGCCGAAGGAGTTCGCGAGTGTCTTGCGCTTTTGCGTGAATGCGGCGCGGACAAAATCGAAGAACCCGTCGGGAGCCTCGAGCGGATTCGCCTTGGGCGTGAGGAGCATCGTGGCACTGTCGACGTTGGGACGTGGCGAAAAGTGCTCGGGGCCAATTTTTCGGAGGATTTGTGTGTCGGCGTAGGCGGAGACAAGTACGGACAAACTCCCGTAATTGCTGCTGCATGGGGTGGCGCAGATGCGCTCGGCAACTTCGAGCTGGACCATGCCCATGAATCCCTTCGTGAGGTGCAGTCGCGGCATGAGCCCGGCAATGATGGCCGTGGACACGTTGTAGGGGAGGTTTCCGGTGACCCAGGGCTTTTCGTGGGTGTCGAGGAATGCCTGCAAGTCGAATTTCAGGAAGTCGATATTGACGATGTGGAAGTTGTCGCGGCCCTGGAATTTTTGTTCCAAAAATTCAACGCACTGCTCGTCGATTTCGACGGCAGTGAGTTCCACGGCGCGGTCCAGCAGGTGCTCCGTGAGTGCGCCGTGGCCAGGGCCGATTTCCAGTACGGCCTCGTTTGCTGTTGCTGGCAGGTCTCCCGCAATCAGTTTCGCGGTAGGGACATCCAGGAAGTTCTGTCCGAATTTTCGGCGGCGTGCTCTATCCATAGGGCGAAAAATAGAAAAAGAATCTCTTTTGTTAAATTTGGTGCATGAAACGAATTGAAGTTGTGGCGGGAATCATTTGCGATGGTATTCCGCGGGCACCGGATGCCAAGTATTTTGCGACTCAACGGGGCTACGGGGATTTCAAGGATTTTTGGGAATTCCCGGGAGGCAAGATGGAACCGGGAGAAACCCCGGAACAGGCGCTGGCTCGTGAACTCAAGGAAGAACTGGCCGTCGATGTATCTGTAGGTGAATTTATCTGTACTGTGGAGCATGACTATCCGACATTCCACTTGACGATGCATTGTTATTTCTGCTCCATAGAGAGCGGGCACCTGACTCTTTTGGAACATGAGGCTGCCAAGTGGGTCAATGCGTCGGAATTGCACAATTTGGCGTGGCTCCCGGCAGATGTCCACGTCGTTTCGGCATTGCTTGGTTAAAAAAGATTCTATATTTGCGCCCATGAAAAAGATATCCCTTACGGGCATCAAGCCCACCGGCACTCCTCACCTGGGTAACTACCTCGGTGCAATCCGCCCCGCTCTTGAACTTTCGAAGACCTACGACACGGTCTACTTCATCGCTGACTACCACGCCCTTACCACCGTGCAGAACGGTGCCGAGATGCGTGCGAACATCTACAAGATTGCGGCGACTTGGCTTGCTCTCGGTTTGAACCCCGAAGAGGGTCTGTTCTACAAACAGAGCGACATTCCTGAAATTTTTGAACTCAGCTGGGCTTTGAGCTGCTTTACGCCGAAGGGATTCATGAACCGCGCCCATGCCTACAAGGACAAGGTGGCCAAAAATGAAGCCGCCGGCGAAGATCCAGACGCCAACGTGAATATGGGCCTATACTGCTACCCGTGCCTGATGGACGCCGACATCCTCATGTTCAGCGCCGACATCGTGCCGGTCGGTAAAGATCAGAAGCAGCACGTGGAATTTGCCCGCGACATCGCTATCAAGTTTAACAAGCACTTTGGGCAGGACGTGTTCACCATTCCTGAACCGGTGTTCCAGGAAACGACGGGTATCATCCCCGGTCTCGACGGCCGCAAGATGAGCAAGTCCTACGATAACGTGATCGATATCTTCCTCGAGAGCAAGGCTTTGAAGAAGAAAATCGGCAAGATTGTCACGAATTCCCAGGGCATCGAGGAACCGAAGGATCCCGACACCTGCAACGTGTTCAAACTGTACAAGCTCTTTGCTACGCCGGAACAGACCGAAGCGCTCGCTGCACGCTACCGCGCAGGCGGCATGGGCTGGGGCCACGCCAAGCAGGAACTCCAGAACGTTCTCGAAGAACATCTGGGTGCCGCCCGCGAAAAGTACTTCTACCTGCTCGACCATACCGAAGAAATCGACAAGATTCTCGCGTACGGCAAGGAGAAGGCCCGCGTCAAATCCAAGGCCATGATGGAGAAGGTGCGCTCCCTGCTCGGGACGTACTAGTTGTTTCTCATTTTTTGGGGCCTATCTAGATTTCAAACATGTAGCCCGCCCTCCACAGGAGGGTGGGTTTTGTTTGATCCATGAAGTAGTAAATCGGGTAGGAAACCTGTGTATAGATTCCATATAAGTGAACCCAGACCTCGACTGACAGATCGAGTGTTTCTTCGTAATTGTAAGGGAACAAGTACATGGCATCGTTTGCTTTGTTCAGGGCCTTGTGCATTCCGTTGGGGGCTTCTGCAAAAGAGTATCCGCCACCGACGCCAAGGTCGATGTTGAACGGAAGTTCCCTGAAAAAGGTCCAGGCGAGCCCGCCTCGCATGGCACACCAGTAATCGTTTTCTCCGTTTCTCCATCCCATGCCCTGAATACGCATTATTGCAGATTTGTAGCCGACTCCGGCGACTATCGAGAGCGGGGTCGGGTCTCCGGCGGATACGCCGAACTGGATGCGTTTTTCTTTTATCTGTGCTTTTCCGGTGTCAGAAATTTCGGTTGCAAAGCAGTAAAAAGCAAAAAGCAAGATGGCCGTGATGAAATATCGCATGTTCAAAAACTAGCTAATTATATCCTGAAAAACAGGTGCTTTGGTTGCTGAGGTCTTATTTGCGAATCAAATAATACTTATTTTTTTCATAACAAGTTACATTGCCCGATGGGCATAAAATGAGAGGTAGAAATGAAAAAGTCACTCAAAATGTTGAGCATTGCCGCTTTGGCATGCGTGACTTCGGCCTTTGCCGAGGGCGGCATGTTCGAGGGCACTCTTCCTGAAAACTGGACTGCTGATGTAGTCGCTGCGGTGAAATACACTCGTATGCACTACAGTAACTGGGCTGAAGACGGAACTTCCAGCTACACATGGTTAGTTACCTACGATGCCGATGTGCAGGGTAAGTGGTCCGTTGCTAATTGGCGTAACTTGATAGACCTTGATCTTGGACAGACTTGGACTGATGGTCTCGGTAAGCGTAAGTCTGCCGACAAGATTTTCTGGGAATCCATGGTAGACTTCAACATGACCGAAGTCCTGAAGCCGTATGTGGGCCTCCGTTACGAGACCCAGTTCATGAAGGGCTACAGCTATAGCGAAGACGAAAATGGCGATGAAATCAAAACGCCTGTTTCCTGCTTCATGGACCCGGTGTATTTCACCCAGGTTGCCGGTCTTGCATATATCCCGAACGAAAACTTCTCCCAGCGTCTGGGCTTTGCTAACCGTATCACGGTTTCTCATGGCTACGGATATGCCGACGACAAGGACACCGAAGACGAAATCGAAGAAGTCAAGGACGAGCCGGGTCTTGAAAGCATTACCGAATACAAGTACGCTTTCTCCGACATCATGGGCTTCAAGACGCGTCTTTGGGCATTTGTCAACTTCAAGGGTGTTGACGAAATCGATGGTAAGTGGGAAAACCTCCTCACTGTTTCCATCGCCCCGCTTATCGAACTCCAGGTCGGCTACGACATGGTTTACGACAAGGACCTCGACAGGGACACTCAATACAAGGACATGATCCTGTTTGGCCTGGTTTGGCGCTGGTACTAGTAGATTGCCCCCTGCGGGCTTCTATTCCTGAAATTGAAGAAATCCCGGCATAGCCGGGATTTCTCTTTTTTTGAATTTTTGTGAGTTGCCTAAAGCTCGATAGTCAGCAGGTCTTCTTGCCAGGTGTCGCGCTTTTTGCGAAGCGTTTCGAGGGATTTCTCGTCGGCACCGGAATTGTCGCGAATTTCCATGAGGTTGCGGTATCCTTCGAGCAGTTTTGTTGCCTTGGGATAGACCGGTTCCAAGTCCTTGAGTCTCTTTTCTATGGCTTCGTCCGAATATAGTCGCGCGATGCCTTCGATTGTGCGCTGGATGGCGAGGCTCTCGTCTCCGCTCATTTTGGCGGTTTTTGCCTCGGAGAATTCGAATGGTTCGATTTGGTCCATCCATGCCGATTCTTGGGCATAGAGTTCGTTGTCCTCGGCGATGGCGTCCTTTCTTTTGGTGATTTCAAGTTGCTTGGCCAAAAGTGGCCTATAGCTTTCTATCTCGGCGTTGATTTCATGCGCCTTGCAGAATTCACCGAGGTTGCCCAGGTTTGTTTCTGTCGGATTGTTTAGCAAACATTCCTTGAGGACAGCCAGCTGGTCTTTAGGCGGGAGAGCCTTGAAACTTTCGGAATTCATGCTGTTTGCTTTGATGCGTAACCAAAACACTCGCATGAGGATGATGGCGATAGCGATAAAGAAAAAAATACCCCAATTCATTGGGCGAAATATAGCTAAAGTGCGTTGTTCCCGTTTGAATTTCAACCCTTATTTTATTGGCGTTCCAGGCCCTCGAATTGTTTTAAATCACCTTCTTTTGCAAACCTCCTTTTTACATTGTTTTTTCAGCGGCTCAAAGAGATTTTTAGGGATAAAAGGTATATATTTTAAAATGGATATATATACCTTTATTGGAGCATAAATTTTATGGAACAGAGAAGCTGGCTTTTTGCCGGCCTTTTGGCCGGTGCTGTGTCGTGGACTTTTGGGGCGTCGGTAACATCTGCTGACTTGGATATTATTATTCGTGATTTTCAGCCGAATCATCCGGATTTTGAAAACTTTTCGGAAGAATACGTTAGCCCGGGAGATTCTCCGTCTCCATGTAATACAGGTATGTGCCGCGACAACATTATCAATACTACGTTGTGTGGCGGCAAAAGTTGTGATGGTTACGACAAATCATGGTATGATTTAGAAGCGCTGCATCGCAGTTGTGGTAATGGTCGTTCCAAGACTGGAGCGCAAATTGGCCAGGACGGTTATCCGATGAAAGGAAACGCGTCGCTTCCTAGTTATTTGTCCAAGATGGTTTCTTCGGCGCAACCGCTGGAATATGGCCAGTGTTCTGAGAAAGGTTCATTCAATGGCCGTTCCGTGACCAAGCGCGGTTACACGAGTGTCGCGAAAGGCTCGGATGGGCAGCCTGCTGTGCATGGTGCTACTTGTACCAGCGGCACCGTCTGGCAGAATCCGGTTTATTACACTCCCGGCATGGTGAAGCCATATCTTTTGTTTAGGGATGTCGATGGCGATGCTAGCATAACGGGCCCAGATGACATGCTTGACGGTGTGGGCATTGAGAAAATGTCGGATTTGTGTGATAACCTCAATTTCCACGATTGGTATAATGATGTCGATGGCGTGAACAAGCGTACCAATGCGGTTCTTACAATTCCCAGGGAAAGCGCGAATAGCAATTTCTATGTGATTGACTATAACTACAACAATGGTGGCTATTTCCCCCTGGATAATGTGAACCCGCAGACACTCGACAGAATTGGCCCCGCCGAATGTAAAACAGATGTATGTGATAATTGGGGTGCACAGTCTCTGTCCATTTTCTGCCCTCCTTACGATTACCAGTACGCATCAACGCAGACGGACTTTTTGCAAGACAGTACATACGCCTTGTGCTCGAGTTGGCTCAATAAAGGTGGCCCGCGTAACCCGAATGCGGCCGCAGAGGCTGCTGCAGCATCTCGCATTGGCGCAAATCATTTGCGTAATTACAATTTTACGATGATGGGTTATGCCAAGTTCAAGTACAACGAACTGAACCAGACTCCCCATCATGAAATATTCGAGTTTACGGGTGACGATGACATGTGGATTTTCGTGGATGGCGTCCTGGTTGTGGACTTGGGCGGTACGCACCTTTCTGCTCCGGGCAAGGTGGATATTGCCGTGTTGGCTGCGAACAATCATGGTTGCCAGGTGGACCCTGCGCTTAAAGATTTTGGCGATCCTCCGCTCATGAAGGAAGCCAACTGTGTTCCGGGAACGACAAGTTGGCAGAACAATACTTGGCACCATCTCCACTTCTTCTATGCTGACCGCCAGACCGATGGCTCCAACATGTACATTCGTACGTCCCTTTCTGAAATTGCTCCGACCAAGTATGGCCAGCCCTCCATTATGGATTTCATCATTACCATCGAAGGCGATACGACAACAAATAGCATGTTCCTGAATACGGAACTCGATCCGAACGTTGTTTCCATCATGGTTACGGGAGGTATGCCTTCTATCTTGGTTGCCCGTAACAAGTACGATGCCTCCGGCAAGGTCATTGGCAAGGATACGCTTGGTTTTATCATTACCGCCATGAGCGAACCGCAGAACAAGGGTGCCGACGGATTTATGTATGAAATTCAAGGAAATCTTGTTGATGTGAATGGTAAGCCGGTATCTACAGGACTTTTGGGTGGTGATGAGCTTGCGTTCAATTTCCCGTCTGCAGAAGTGACCGCCGAGGGATACAATTGGAATTCCAAGATGACCTATGCTGGAAATCCGTTTTACATTACCTCCAAGGGTGGAAAGCCTGTTGAAGGTTTCCCTGTAGAATGGGGGCCCATTACGCTGAATGTCAAGCCGAAGACGGTCCTTGTACCGCAGGATAATTCAATCGATCGTCCGGATTTCGATACGCAGGCTCACGAACTTACCTCATTGGCGGGTAGCAATGGCCTTCAGGATTCCTTGACGGGAGAACTCTTGTTGACCGCACTCCCGGCAGTCTCTGGCCAGGACCCCTTGACTCTGACTGACGAGCAGATTGAGCTGTACACTGCTGCTCCTTCAATAGATGGTAGCAATGCTGGCCTTAACCTGATGACAACGCCGCTTGTTTCCAAATCTACTAATGGCCCGCGTTGCTTCACGGCCGACAATAACGAAAGTTGTATAAGTTATGCCTTTACGACAACGCAACCGTTCAAGGTGAATGTTCGCGTGTTCGACCATCTTGGTCATTTCGTGAGCCAGTACAATAAGTCGGTGAGTGCAGAGGATTTTACCAAGGCGCTTGCGAAGGCTAATGGTGCTTCTTCCCGTACGTCTTGTGGTGAAAGCAAGGTTGTTAATCCGGGGAATGCCCTGTTCCCGAATGGCTCCGGTGCTATGCTTGTTGCTGTGAAGATGTACCCTGTGTCCCAGGATGGCCGTAAACTCGGTACAGGCCCGTACATTTACCAGATGTCTGTTATCAAGGAAGAATACGAATATTGCTACATGCAGGGCGGTACGACGCCTTCGTACTCTTACATGCGATACCAGCGTACTTCCGAGACATACCGTCGCGGTTATCGTAGGCTGAACAAGAAATAGCGATTGAATTTAGAACCAAGATTCCCGGCTTTGTCCGGGATTTTTTTATAGGGGAAATAGTATTACAATGGTTCGGCAATAAGCGCGAATGGTTCAGCGCCTGTGATGCGAACGCGTAATCTTTGGCCCGGCGCAAATTCGCCTGGAATGGCGACCGGATTGTATGCATCGTTTCTTGCAATGGTCGTTCCGCTGCGGTGGCCTTCCTTTTCGATGTGGACTTCTGTTTCGTGGCCAATCCAGCGTGCGTTATTCTCGCGGGCGATTTCCTGAAAGGCTTGCGCAAGTAGGGCCGAACGCCGGTGCTTCTCGTCGTCGCTTACGGCGTTGCTTTGGTTCATGGCGAAGGCGGGGGTTCCTGGGCGTGCGACAAACCGTGTGATGTTGCAGACGGTCGGTCTTGTTTCCTTGAGCAGTTTCAGCGTGGCGTCAAAGTCTTCTTCGGTTTCGCCGGGGAAACCGACAATCATGTCGGTGCTCAATGTGAACTTTTCAAAATTCTTGTTGAATATTTCTGCCAATGTGGCGAAGTCGCGGGCCGTATGGCGGCGGTTCATTGCTTTGAGAATCCGTTCGCTTCCGCTCTGGACGGGCAAGTGGATGAACTTGTAGACTCTGCTGTCGGTAAAACATTCCAGGAGCGAGTCCGCATACGAAAGCATGTGGCGCGGGTTGCCCATGCCGAGTCGTAGCTTGTAGTCGCCCGGGACATGGACGAGTATATTTTGAACGAGCTTCGCCAGGTTTGTTCCCGTGTCGAATCCGTAACAGCCGCAGTCTTGCCCGGTCAACTGGATTTCGTTGCATCCGTCATCGACTAGGGATTGTACTTGTTCGATGATGGATTCGGCGGGGTAGCTATGCAGGCGGCCCTTGACTAGGTGCGTACTGCAGAATGCGCAGGCGTCTAGGCACCCTTCTTCGATATTGACGATTCCCGTAAACGGGGATTCGCGAAGTGTTGCTGGGTTCGTGTTTTTGCTGCCCTCACCGGCGATTTCGGCTGCTATGTTTTTCAGGTTCGTAAATTCTATTTTGTCGAAAATGGCAGAGGCTTCTTTCCGGAAATCTGCCGGTGCGCATCCGGTAATGTAAATCCTTGTTTCGGGGTATGTCTCATGCGCTTTTTTCAAGAGTTTGATGGCGCCTGCATTCCCCTTGACAGTACATACGTTCAGGTATATAGCTTCGGGAATCTCGTCTGTCGGGAAGTTGAAAACAGTGCGGAATTTTTTGGCGAGTAATCGCGCAATTCGCTCGCCGTCTCCGAAATTGGCGGCGCATCCCTGGCTGACTATCGCGACAAGGGGCGCCTGCATTTTAGTGCTCGAAACGTTCCAGCGTAATGCCGGGGTAGTAGTGGCTCAAAATTTCGAGATAACTCTGCCCTGCCTGGGCTCTGGCGCGCACACCCATCTGGCACATGCCTACGCCATGGCCGTAACCCTTGCCTTTAAGTATCCAGGTATTTCCCTTGTGGCTGATCGTGAACAGCGATGACGGGAGGATGGTTCCCTTTTGCTTGAATAGCCAGCGCACCTTGTCTCCGAGGACTTTGAACGTACCCTTGTCCGTTGTTACCTGCAAGGTGTAGATTCTGCCACTGGGGAGTTTTTTCTTGATGGAAATGTCCTTGAGCTTTTTGAATTTCGGGACCTTCGTCTTGGCTTCTTTGCCGTTCTGCTGGAAGAGTGCGACCAGTTCCTTGTCGGTGAATTTGCGTTCCCACTTGCTGTAGTTAGACTCGCTGCACCAAGGTTGTCCATCGGGGCGCAAGTCCGGTACGCTCTTGAGGTACGGCTTGTTTTTCTTGTCCCAGGTCACCATCGTTTCGGTTTTGCCACCGCAAGTGGAGTGGTAGTAGGCGATGATGAATTCTCCCTTGTATGTCATGGTCTCGCCGGCGGTGGCCTTCACGGCGGCATTCGTCAGTGGAGTGGCGCTCTTGTAACCCATGTACACCTGGTCCTTGGTGTCTGCGTACACGTCAAAGCCCATTGCGTCGCGGCTGTTGAAATGCTTGTACACATAAGTGCGTGCGGCGACTGCTTGTGCCTTGAGCGCTTCGAAACGGCTGCTGTCCAGCTTGCCGATTTCGTAGGGGATGACTCCGCGGATGTAGTCTTCGACATCCACGATGTTGATTGCCGTGATTTGGCTTTTGGCGGCTTTTACAATAAAGTAGCCGGGATAGCACGAAGATTGTAGCTGCTTTTGCGTCGGAGCGATGTTCAGGCATTTGCCTTCGCTGTAAAACTCGCGCTGGTCAACCATCTCCTTGGTTCCGTTGCTTTCAATTTCCAGCTGGTTACCGACGGCGGTAATCGTGAAGGTTTGCTTGCCCGATTTGACGAACAACTTTTTCTCGTTTACGAATACGCCCACGCGTACGGGCCTGTCCAGGTTATCCGGAATTTTCTTGACCTTGATTTTGGGTGCGGTATCGCCGAACTTGTCGGGCTCGCTCGTGCTGGCGGGTTCCGCTGCTGCGGTCGGAACTTGTGCGGGTACGGCGGCCTCTGTCTGCTCAGCAGCCGGCTGCTCTGGCTCCGGAGCGTCCATAGCATCGTTCTGCGGCCCGGCATAAGGGGCTTCCTGTGCCGGTTCTGCTTCGAATGTTTCGGTGCTCGGAGCGGTTTCGCTTGAAGGCGGAACGCTTGCGGGCTGTTCCGATGCTGGTGGCGGGAGTTCCGGGAGGTCGAAACCGTCGTCCATCCCGTCTTGGGCAAAAGATAGCGCAAAGAAGAAACCTGCGCTAAGGAGGCTAGTTCGGAATAATCCCATCAAATCCATTGTCTCGGTTAGCGATTGTTCTTCTTGAGCTTTTCTTGCGTTTCCTTGGCCATCTTGCGGAGCTTCGACTGGTTCAGCGTGCGGTCGGCCGTAGAAATCTTGTCGACGAAAAGGTCGCCGTTCAGGTGATCACATTCATGCTGGATGCAACGAGCGAACAATCCTTCGCAGTTCCTGATTTCTTGCGGTTCTCCGTTGATGTCGAAAAAGCGTACTGCCACGCGGTCGGGGCGGACAACGTTGCAGAACAGATCAGGGATGGACAAGCAACCCTCGTCATAGTCGACCATCTCGGCATCGGCTTCGGCTTCCCATTCCGGGTTGAACATGATATAAGGCTTCGGTTCCTCTTCGTTGGGAACGGCAGTATCGATGACGACGAGCCTAATGTTCTTGCCGATTTGTGGCGCTGCGAGCCCACAGCCAGTGGAATCGTAGAGCGTTTCGAGCATGTCGCGTGCCAGTTGGCGAAGTTCCGGCGTGATTTCCGAAATGGGTTCGGATTTTTTACGCAGTACGGGGTCGCCGTAAGTTCTGATGGGGAGCAATGCCATGGGTTGCTTTTGTCCTGTTTTCTAGTCTGTTAGTTACTTCACTTCTTTCTTGTCGTCGGCCTTGGCTTCTGCGTTCAGCACGCGGAGGATGGCAGACTTGTCGAAATCGATAAGGGTCGTCGATGCCGTACGGACTGTGATGGTGCTCGAACCTTCTTCCATGGCGGTGACGGTACCGATGATGCCTGCGGCGGTCATGACCTTGTCACCCTTCTTGAGGGCCTTGCGCATGGCGTCCATCTGCTTCATTTCCTTCTGCTTCGGGCGGATGAAGAAGAGCCACATCACGACAAAGAGGAGAATTAGCGGGAGGAAGCTAGCGATTGCGCTCGGCTGTTCGCCGTTCGCGGCGGGAGCGGCGTCCTGGGCGAGAGCGGCAATGGAGGAAAGGGTCACGAGGAGTGCGGAAAGTTTCATAATAAGCCTTGTTTTAAGGTGATTGATTGTTTCGCGGTAAATATAGAAAAATGAGGTGGGAGGCTTGGGGCTCGAGGCTCCAGGTACGAGCAATGAGCAGTGAGCAGTGAGCTATGAGGTCGTGCTTCGCACTCTGAGGTATGAGGTATAGTTTCAGTAGTTTTACTACTCATCGCTGACTGCTCAAAGGGGCTTTAGCCCCGCCCTCAAAGCGACCGGAGGTCGCGACCTCATACCTCAAAGCGAGCTTGCGAGCTATACAAGACTTGCCAATTTATTGGCTTAGTCGTTGTTATGCCCTATGGGTAGACCTCAAAGGCGCAACGCGCCGCCCCCACAGCCCCTAATTGACCAGTTTCTTGTCGAGTAGCGGGAATATGCGGTTGAGTTCGACTAAATCGAGAATCTTGTCAAAATCGGCATAGAAGAACTGGATTTCTTCTATGGGCATGCGGATGTCGTAGGTAGCCGAGGGGAAGAGCAACTTGCGTTCGACGAGCGAGCTCATGGTACGCATGGTCAGCGTGAATCCGTGCATGGATTTTTTCGCTTCGTCGCAGAGTTGCTTTGTCGTGACCGTGCAAATTCCTCCGGGGCGCGGCGAAGAACTTTCGCGGGCGACCTTCAGGAACGTGGAAAGAATCATCTGGTCTGTCATGGACAGGATGTTCGGCGATACTTTCTTGTTCAGGGCACGGTACTTGATTGTTTCGTAGAGTATCGTTACGATTTGCAGGCTCGACGTGTTGATTACGTTGTCCTGGACTTTGAGAACCCCGAGTTCTTGCAGGATTTCGAGCAGCTTGTTTGCGTTTTCGACCGATGTCCCTGCAAGCGCCTGGAGCCCCTTGCGCAGGGCTTCGACTTCGAGCTTGTTTGTGTTGGATCGCTTGAGGTTCGAAGAAATAATATACAGGAGCGGAGGGAGCGACTGGATGAGTCCGTTCTTGCGCTTGTTCTCTTCGGCGATATGGAATCGCTTCGACAAGAACTGCAAAATGGCGCCAATCCAGGATGGCTTCTGTTCGAGGGTGTCGTTGAGCGTTTCCCTAGAAATGACGATGAGTTCGCTGGGTTCTGCTGCCCGGAGCGTGTACTGCCTGGGCGCACCTTCGAGTAGGCTGAGTTCGTCGATGATGGAACCCGGCCCGAAGTTGATATAGCGTTCTCCCGAGCCCAAGTCCTGTGTCTCGGCGACAATCATGCCGCTCTTCACGATAAAGAGGGTGTTGGCCTTGTCGCTTTCGAGGCAGACGTATTCGCCGGCGGTCACGATCATTACAGTACCCCCCGGATGTTGGTCTCGAACCGGAGCGCGGTCAAGTAATAGTTAATCTTGTCAGGATTCACCCGGAACATTCCCTTGCTCGTTTCGGTACACCAGCCCATTTTCTGTATCCTAATCCATTCGGCCACATTGATGTCCTTGACTCTTTCGGCAAGGAACGAAAGCCACGACGGGCCGTCCATTTCCATGTCCTTGTTTGTCGTGGACAACGTGACAAGCAGTTTTTTCTGCATGATGGAGAGCTTGAAAGGTTCCCAGGAACCGCTCTGCTCGATGGATCTCTGGTAGTCAACGAAAAGCTCCAGCAAGAAGGGGTTTGGCACCATGAGCAAAATCTTTGCACCGTCTTTCTTCAGTTCCAAGAAACGGCGGCGGGCGAGGGCCTTGAGGTCTTCCTGAATATTCTTGTCCTTGACTTTCGTGAGCCAGCCGAATTCGCGGATGACATCATCTATGGGAATGTCCGTGAATTCCGGGAGGTTGCTGCAATATGCAGCCAGGCTCATGAGCGAATTGGATGTCGCAGGATCGTAGAGCGAGGCTTTGAGTTTGCGCGTCTTGCGGGAGAGTGCCCTGATGACGGCTAGGAGCCACACGGGGAGCGTCTTGAGCTCGGATTCCATGCAGTCCTCGTTAATCAAGGTCACCACGGAGTCCTTGGAAGCCTCGATGGTCAGGTGGAAAGGTTCCCGTTCGAGTAGCGATGCCACGCCGACCAAATCGCCGGGGTGCATCTTGAACACCACCTTGCGGTCGCCGTCCGCGGTGTCGATTGCTGTGAGTTCGCCTTCATCCAAAATGATGATGGAGCGCTCGCCGGTCTCAGGGGAATATACAACAAAACCCGCCTTCACGTGGATCCGCGTGGGCGGGATAATTTGCTGTCGGGAATCCCCCGTAACCATCGGGAAATAACCGCCTTCGAAAATCAAGACTAATTACGCCTGACGTTCGTCGATACGTGCAGCCTTGCCGCGGAGGTTGCGCATGTAGTAGATGCGAGCCTGGCGGACCTTACCGGCGCGTTCGAGTTCGATGGAGTCAATGCGGGGAGAGTTGACCGGGAAGATGCGTTCGACGGCAACGGAGC
>JAEERM010000174.1 GCA_016285835.1 Fibrobacter sp. | reverse complement strand
TGGCAAATTCACTCGGCATACCGTACCAGTATTCAGCGAAGAATTCAGAGAAGTGTTCCAGATAGTAGTAATAGATACCATTTTCTTGTTCAATGAACTTTTCGCTCTGTTCCTTATCGATTCCGGCGAAATCAACAACTTTGCGGATAAATGCAGCAGTTGCTTCAGCACCGATTGGAATTTCAGGAATGTGGAGGAACGGCTGACCGTATTTTTTCTCAAGGTGTTCAGCGTTTCTCACGCCAACCCACGGAGAAACCACCAGATTGAACTGAGCTTCCGGAATGCGCAACCAATCCTTGACACCGTTATTTTCAGGTCCAAAGAGCACATTCACCTCAAAGCCTGCGCCACGGAGAATACGGGCAAGTTCCTGATAATCACCACGCCAGTTCTGGTTGTAATACGGAACTTCAAACCAAAGGTTGACAAGGCCCTTCTTGCGTTCGCCCTTATAATCACCCACGAACTGATCGACAATGGCGTTCACCACTTCTTCGTGACCGAAAAGGTTATTGCCCTTGAAGCCTGCGGTATCCACAGCCACAATCGGGTAACCCAAATCACGATATTCATTCACCAAGCTCGGGACATCATCGCCAATGAGGCCGCCCACGCATCCCGTGAGAACAACATAGAGGTCGCCATCGAAAACCTTGAGCGTTGATTTAATCAATTGATCCAAAGTCTTGATACCGCCAAACACGATGTCATTTTCGGTGGAGTTTGCACTCGGCATGTTACCGGCACCAGCAAAAATGCTGCCCTGGAAACCGTTTTCAAAAGTGAGGAATGCGGTTTGCTTAAGCTGGCAACCCGGAGAGCAGTTTGCTATAGGAACTGCACCCTTGATGCCGACAACCGTATTGGACGCACCAACTGCACAAGAATAGCGGGGGTCCGAAATAGAATTGCTCTTTTTCTTTGTTTTAAGTGCTTCTGACATTTTCGAAATCTCCCTTATTATGCGTTTTCTGAATTGGATTCTTTATCTTTGCTGAACTTGAGATTTCTCGGTTCAGGAAGGTCGTTAAGTGTTTCTGGATGATGTGTCAGGTAGAACGGATCGTCCTGAGCAAGCCACCAATCAGAATACGGGAGCTTTACATTACGCTTGAGAACCTGGTTGAACTTTGTACGCGAAAGAACGCCCTTGAGCATTTCGCCAATGCGGAGAATACCTTCGTAGCCCACCGGAATATGCTCGTCGCCCATGGTGAGGGTCGGGAATCCGAGGTGGCCCGCAACAGAGGCAAGACCCGGATGACGAATGAGCAAGAAGTCCGTCTTGGCGCGCTTCAAAAGCTGCGGAAGCTGGAAGGCGCGGGTCTTACTTACGGTATAGTGCGGAATGTCGCCGTAAGTTTCCACAAGCTCTTTCAACGTGTCCTGATGTTTTCCAGCACCATCGTAAATGGGGTCGTGATGGAAAACGAGAGCTGCGTCGTGGCCAATTCCCAGCTCCGAAAGAACGCTGATAAGGCCGTGAGCATAAGCAGAACCCGTCATCACGATGCCGTTTTTGCCCTTGAAAAATTCGCGGAGTTCGGCAAGTTTCGGGGCGATACGCTTGTGTTCGCTTTCGATGTATTCTTCGACTTCCTTTTCCTTGCCGACAACCTTTGCAATGGCGCGGAGCCATTCGTCTGTACCTTTGATACCGTAAGGCTGCGGGGCGTCAATTTGCGGAACACCGAAGGATTCTTCAAGTGCGGTCGCCATGTAGCCGCCCAACGTATCGCAGAAGGTAGCGGTCGCGACAGCTTCGGAAGCCTGGCGGATTTCTTCGAAGGATGCCGTATCCAGAAGGTAATTCACGCGCAGCCCAAGCGGAGCGAGCATTTCGGAGAAATAGTCCGAACCCCAGAGGGCAACGATGTTAATCAAGTCATTCTGCTTCTTGGTCGGGTGACGTTCCACAATCTGGCGAAGAACGCCATGGAAGGCAATGTCAAAGCCAGTAGACCAGTGCTTGGAGCGGAAACCTTCGCAATGCAGCGGAATGATAGGTACGCCGACTTCGGGTTCCATTTCTTCGGCAATGGAATCGATGTCTTCACCGATAATAGCGGTAGCGCAAGCCATGCCGATGAAAATAGCCTTGGGGTTGAAGCGTTCCTTCGCGTCACGAATCGTTTGGCGAAGCTTTTCGGAAGCGCCGAACACCATGTCCTGTTCTTTAAGGTTGGTGCTGATGTTCAACGTATTTTGCAAAGGCTTGCCGCGACGCTTAAGGCCCACATGCATAGAAAGGTTGAATTTGGAGTTTTCGCCACTGCAGCCAATCGGGGAATGGTCAATCAGGGCGCAGTCCGTCAAATTACCTACCTGGCACTGGATAATAGCGTTAGAGCACATGGTTTCTTGGTTGAGCGGGGACGCAAGCTCGCAAAGCTTACAGCCGCTACCCTTGCCTGCACAGCCACCATGCTTTTTTGCGCTGCGTTCGTCATAGGCCGATTCCTTAATCAGGTCGCTCGCCTTGCCGTCCCAGCCGATAATCGTACCCAGTCGATATTCGCGGTTTTCGACCGAGGTCATGTTAAGGTTAATATTGGTCGATGCCATAGGATTTATTTCTCCTAAATCTGGTAGTCTTTTTCCATCATGCCGTAGTCGATAAGGATCTGTTCCAGGCGATCCTGCGTCATCGGGGTCGGAACGGTGAACATTTCGTTTTCGTCGATGTTCTTGGCGAGTTCGCGGTAGACGTTTGCCTGGCTGGACTTCGGTTCAAATTCAATCACCGTCTTCTTGCGAATTTCTGCCTGCTGCACGATGTTGTTGCGCGGTACGTACTGAATCAGCTGCGTGTTGAGTTCCTTGGTAAAGGCACGGAGCAAATCGAGTTCGTTGTCAACGTTACGGCTATTGCAAATGATGCCACCCAAGCGCACTTCGCCATGCTGGGCATACTTCGCGATACCCTTACAGATGTTGTTTGCTGCATAAAGGGCCATCATTTCGCCGGAAGCGACGATGTAAATTTCCTTGGCCTTACCTTCACGAATCGGCATGGCGAAACCACCGCACACCACGTCGCCCAACACGTCGTAGAAAACGTAGTCAAGGTCTTCGGTATAAGCGCCAAGCTGTTCGAGCATGCTGATGGAGGTGATGATGCCACGACCTGCGCAACCCACGCCCGGTTCCGGGCCGCCGGATTCCACGCAGCGAACGCCCTTGAAGCCCACTTTTTCGAGGTCAGAAAGCTGAATTTCAGTCTTGTTGTCACGAATGGTGTCAAGCACCGTCTTTTGGTGAAGGCCGCCGAGCAAAAGGCGGGTAGAGTCTGCTTTGGGGTCGCAACCGACAACAAGAACGTGTTTGCCTTGTTCTACAAGGCCTGCGGTCAAGTTTTGAGTCGTAGTCGATTTGCCGATGCCGCCCTTTCCGTAAATAGCGATTTGACGTAAACGTTTTGCCATAATTTTAAGTCTCCTTAGGTTGTTTGTTGCCTACAGAAACGCTAGGTGGCGAAATTTTAGAA
>JAEERM010000070.1 GCA_016285835.1 Fibrobacter sp. | reverse complement strand
CACCGGTCACCATGTTCTTCACATAGTCAGCGTGCCCCGGGCAGTCGACGTGCGCGTAGTGGCGGTTGGCAGTGGTGTATTCCACGTGCGAGGTGTTGATCGTGATACCACGGGCCTTTTCTTCCGGAGCGTTGTCGATTTCGTCGAAACGCTTGGCGCTGGCGAGACCCTTAGCGGCGAGGGTCGTGCAGATTGCAGCGGTGAGGGTGGTCTTGCCGTGGTCAACGTGGCCGATGGTGCCGATGTTGCAGTGCGGCTTGCTTCTGTCAAAATGTTCTTTTGCCATTTTTTCCTCTTCTTCAGCAGAAGGTTTATCGCTTCAAGTTCAAGGAATCACCGGGGATTCCCGTAATCCGGAGAGCATAGGAAGCGGTACTCTTCGAAATTGGACCACAAATTTAGTAAATGAGGATTTTTTTTCAAGCGTTTTTTCTTCGATTTTTTGCGAAAACGCCAAAAAATGGACTTATTCACATTATAAAGAGCGTCATCGCAATGCACCTAGGCGCTTTTTTGCACGCCAGCACTAAATGGCGTTTTTGTTCAAATTTCAAAGGTTAAACATTTTTCGTCTCAACGAATTTCCATTTTATATACAATCTATCAACACACGCGCCGATCGCACCCCCGACAAGCCCCTTTGCTATTGTAAAATCTTGTTTACATGCTAAATTTTACAAAACTTTACATTTCTTTTTTCCCTCTCAGTCCCCTTCCATGCCAACGCATCTTCCCAACTGTTGGCTACATCACACCCTATATTGACTAATCTTCCATAATTTCACTATCTTTGCACGTCACAAACCACTCGGATTTTTTTACATATATTTTCGGGGGATGGGCGAAAGAGGTAAACATGAAGTGCTTTAATCTAAAAACAGCATTCCTGCCGTTCGCGACTCTTGCCACCCTCCTGGCATTTGCCTGCTCGGATCACGAGGCGGCCTCTGCGCCAACTACGCCCACATGCCCTGTCGCAGAAGTCACCTGCTTTTTCGATTCAACCAATACCTACGTCCTCTACGGCAATGCGTACGTGTACCCCAACAGCAGCATGGGCGACCTGCTTATTTATAAGGACAGCCGTCTTGTCACCGACGCCGAAGGAAACCCCGTAGGCTCGCTCAACAATTCCGGAACCGCCATTGTCGATTTGGCCGGCGAACCGATTGTACAAATGCTCAAGCTGGGCGAACTCGAAATTGTAACTCCGTATATCCCCGATACTCCCGCATCCACCGACACTCCCGAACCCGCTCCGGAGAACAAGTACAAGATGCTCCACGACGCGGCGTGGCTACTCCATGCCGGCCAGGACTACCTCATCTACGGCAACGGCGAAGTCTCCGACGTAAACTGCAATATCGTCGGTTCCATCACTAACCTTCTCGGCGGGGACATCGTGGACAAAAACGGCAAAGAGCTCGTGAAATCCGTAAACACCGCAGAACTCGACTATATCAAGGTGGAAAACAATATCGCCTGCCCAGTCAAGGCGGCAAGCTCCAGTTCATCAAAGCCGGCAAGCTCCTCGAGCAGTTCCAAGAAAACCGCATCCAGCAGTTCCCGCGGCAATAACGGAGGCAGCGCCCCTGCAGGCTGCCCAGAAATAAAGACCAAGGGTGGCGGTGGCAGCGGCTGGGCCACACGCTACTGGGACTGCTGCAAACCGCACTGTTCCTGGAAAGAACACGCAAACGGCAAATACTCTAGGCAGTGCACGAATAAAGGCAGGACCAACGATACCAACTGGGATAACGGCAGTGTCTGCGACGGCGGCGGTTCCGCCATGTCCTGCATCAGCCAAATACCCTTCACTGTCAGCGGCTGCTCCGACATGGGATTCGCCTTCGCGGCTGTCCCCGCATCTAACGGCGGGCAATGTGGCAAGTGCTTCCAGCTCACCTTCACTGGGGCGGGCCACTACAACTCCACGAACTCGAACACCAATGCCATCAAGGGCAAAAAGCTCATCATCATGGTGACAAACGTTGGTACTGACGTGGAACAGGGCCAGTTCGATATCATGATCCCGGGCGGTGGCGTAGGAATCTTCAACGGATGTTCCAGCATGGGCTGGGGCCACCAGGGCCAGCAATACGGCGGACTCCTTAGCGATTGCGAAACCGAAAGCAATTACGATGCCGGTACGTACCAGGAATGCCTCAAGAACAAGTGCAACAGCGTGTTCAGCGGCGATAGCGATGCCAAAAAAGGCTGCCTTTTCCTCGCCGAATTCATGCACGCGGCAGGCAATCCCGAACACAACTATGTCGAAGTGGAATGCCCCAGCATACTCACGGAAAAATACTAAACCTCTAGGTGCAGAAACCACCAGAAAAAAACAAAAAAAGTATTTTGTATCACATTTTGCAACGTTCGTTACCCCTGAACGTTGCTTTTTGTTTACGCTTATACCGTTTTTTATTGACCCCTTTCACACCTTACAAAAATTTACACTTTTTTTGTAAATACAAATCTATCTTTGACTTGGGTGAAATTTTGTTGAGGCTTTAAGGGAGGTCTCACGGTAATTTTATACGAGGAAAAAATTATGAAGCATATGTTCATCAAGTCCATGGCGATTGCGGCCACGTTGATGTTAGCATGGAACTGTACCGAAGATTCTGACGAATCTTCCCCAAATACCGCGAGCAACTTGCCAGAGTATACTGTTATGGCCAACAGCTGGTGGATTAATACGGACCTAACAAACTTCATTATCCAGCAACCGAACGAGAACGGAGTCCAAGTTGTCACCGACAGCTGGAGCAATCCGGTGGGTGTCTATGACGCCAATACCGGCGTCATCTACGACAACCAGAACAACGTCATCCTCACCAACGTGAAACTAGCGGAACTTCCCGTCATTACGCCCGAAAGAACAGTCATCGGCCTCGACGGCTCCATCACCAGCATCGACGACAAGACCGTCATCAAAGGCCCCGATCAAACTCCTGCGTCGGACGCTACGGCATCAACTTCCAGTTCAAGCGAAGCACAGGGAAATGCATCATCTTCCGATGCCACACCTACAAGCTCCGCACCCAGTTCCAGCTCAGAGATGAAGGTTACTTCGGCATCCAAGGACAGTGTCTCGTCCAGCAGTGCAAAATCTAGCTCCAGCAGCGCGAAGTCCAGTTCCAGCAGCGAACAGAAGTCTTCCAGCAGCAAGGAACCGGAAGCAGAACCGATTAAGTACATACAAGGTGGCCACAGCGGTTCCGGCTGGGCAACCCGTTACTGGGACTGCTGCATGCCTCACTGCGCATGGCCCGAAAACGCCGGCGGCAACCCGACCAAGACTTGCGACGCCAAGGGCAAGAACTTTGTACAGGGTGGCCAGAACATTTGTGCCAATGGTCAGAACACCACTTGCACGAGCCAGATTCCGTTCGCAGTTACCAAAAATATTGCTTACGCCTTCGCAGCCGTTCCTGCATCCGACGGTGGTAAGTGCGGCAAGTGCTTCGCTCTCGAATTCACCGGCGAAGGCAAGTACGAGACCAAGGCGAACCACCAGGCACTCAGGGGCAAGACCCTCATCGTGATGGCTTCCAACATCGGTGGCGACGTGCAAGGCGGTCAGTTCGACGTGATGATTCCGGGCGGTGGAAAGGGCGCCTTCGACGGTTGCAGCCAGATGGGCTGGGGCAGCCAGGGCGAACAGTACGGCGGCCTCCTCTCCGACTGCGAAAAGGAAGTCGGCTACGACGGCGACCTCCTGACCAAGCGCAAGGAATGCCTCTCCAGAAAGTGCAACGAAGTCTTCAAGAACGACGAACAAGCCAAGGATGGCTGCATGTTCCTCGCCACATGGATGGAAGCAGCAGGCAACCCGAACCACAACTTCAAGGAAGTGGAATGCCCGCAGGCACTCAAGGCCAAGTGGTAATAATTTTTCCTCGATAAAAAAATGGGCATCCCGGAACTTTTCCGGGATGTCTTTTTTTATGATATGGCGGATATATGACACGCCATTGTATCATATATATTTTTCATTTCTATAATCGCAAAAAGTTGTGAAATTTATTGCAAAAAGGCAAGTTTTGTATTATTTTATGCATCATGAGGCCGATTATCGAGTATAACGATTACCGCCAATACATGCGCGATTTTTACGAAGAACGAAAAAGGGTATCGTATTTCACTTGGCGCAAGTTCGCAAGCCTCGCCGGTTTTGTCTCGCCGACCTACCTCAAGCTGGTATGCGACGGGAAAACGCGCCTGAGCAGGCCCGGAATAGGAAAGGTCGCGAGAGCCATGGAGTTAAGGGGGTTCGACTTCACCTATTTCGGGCTGCTCGTTAAATTCGCAGACGCCAAGGACGACACCGAAAAAGAAGCGGTACTCCGTGAACTCGGTCGCGAAACGAGAATGAACAAAATCCGCGTCATCGACGCCGATGCGTTCCGCTACTACGAAACGCCCACCTGCCCCATTGTGCGGGAACTCGCCCCAATCATGCCAGAAGCAGAACCAGGCGAAATCGCATCGAAAATCAGGGAAAAAACCTCCGCGTTCGATGTCCACGAAGTCTTGGGATTCCTGGTCAAGGCAGGCCTGCTCACCAAAACAGGCAAAGACACCTACGAACAGACGGAAAAATCCGTGAAAGGTTCCAAGGAAGCCATCCCGCTCGCCATCCGATCCATGAACAAGAAGATGGCCGCCCTTGCCGAACAGTCCATCGAAAGGGACTCCGTCGAAGAGCGTAACTTTTCGGGCGTCACCATGGGCATAAACGAAACGGCCTATGCACGCATTGTCGAAGAAATAGATTCCTGCCGCAAGAAGGTTATCGACATCGCGCGCGAATGTCAGAACATCAATCAGGTCTACCGCCTGAACCTGCAACTTTTCCCACTTACAGACAAAATAAGTGATAAAGGTGAGAAAAAAGGAGACTAGCAATGAGCAAGATGAAATTCCTACTACTCGCATGCTTCATTGCGTTTTTAGCATGCTCCTGTTCAGAGAAGGTTACGGGCACCACCGAAGACGAGAACACGGTCATTGCACAGGGTGGAACTTCATCGAGCACGGACGAAACGCAAGTACCCGAGCCGACATCTTCGAATGTTTCATCTAGTTCCATTGCACCTACCACAAGTTCCTCGAGCCAGGAACATATCTCGGCACCGGGCTCTCTGGGAGCCGGCAATATCTACCTCGACACGACTCTCTACTTGAGCGGTGATGGGTACGGAGGAGCAGCAGGTGGCCTAGGAGGCTTCGGTTGCGGCGGTGGCAGCTGGAACGGTCCTGACACCACCGCCGTCGGGGAAATCAACCTCATCACGCTCGACAGCGTTCTTGCAGGCCGTATCGCGACACTCATTGGGCAAGGCAAGTCCGAAGCCGAAGCCGACACCATCGCCAAGTGGGAACTCTTCGCCGCGCTCGGCATCGATACGCTACTCAAGGACCATCCCGAAGTTCCTCCCACGCATATCGACTACATGCTTGACGACATCTTCGGCGGAACGACAAAATCCGAATTCTTCAAGGAAGTGACGGAGGCCTTCGCAAAGACCGGAACGCTCGAGACAAAGCACTACTGCAACTTCAGCAACCTAGCCCAGTTCAGACAGACCGGAAACCCTCTTACCACCAACCTGTACCCGGCAAGAACGTTCCCGAACTACATGCTCTACGACAATACCGCATACATCCCCAAGGGTTGTGCCGGCATTTCGCGCCCCATGCCCACAGGGCTCATAAACAATGTGGCACGCAAGTGCTTCAGCCTCCCCTACTGTACCAAGGAATTGCTCGATTCCATCATCTGGGCAGAACACAAAGGCACCGATGTGACTATCGGAAACATTCCCTTTATATGTAAGGAAACCGGCTGGAACACACCGAACGACCTGGAAGTCTACACCTATAAGGAAACATGCGACAAGGAAGGCAAGTACATAAAAGGAGGGCGCACCGATACCCTCTTTGTATGCAGCCTCGATTCGGGCTGGTACAAGGCCGAAGCCATCGACGCGGAAACCTTCGACGTGCCCTGCGACAAGCACGGCAAACTGTACACGAGCCCGAACGATTCGACCAAGACTTACGTGTGCCGCAAGGAACACTTCTGCAGGCAATACGACACATACACACCCAACGCCCCCTGCATGGATGAAGGCTGGGATTACGCAGATAAGAACGACCTCGAAATGTCGGAAGCGGAAGAGTGCGGCACCGAAGGCGAAATTCTCCGGAGTGAAAATGACCCGAACATGTACTACGTTTGCCAAAAAGGGAGGTGGAGCGAGTTCTACAACAGGCCCTGCGACAACGACAACGAGCGCATAAAAATCCAGGACAAGAACATCACCGGGTACATCGAATACATCTGCTACGACAAGACATGGCGCCCCACGTACGAATGGCATACCGACTATCCGGCGGAATACTACTTCAACCCCGAAATCGATTACGGGAGCTTTACAGACCCGCGGGACAACTACGAATACAAGACCACCGTTTTCAAGAACAAAACCTGGATGGCCGAAAACATGAAGTACGACCCAGGCATGGAGGGAGCGACAGCATGTCTCGAAGACAGTTGCAAAAACGTCGGACGGTTCTATAACATCACTGTCGCAGGTGAAATCTGTCCCGACGGCTGGCGCCTCCCTAACGCCGACGACATCAAGGATCTCGGATACAACCCAGCGGACTTCATGGAACTTTATTCACAACTCGGCGGTACAGGAAGTCACTATTCCGCTCCCGATACATACGGCATGAGCTTTATATTGAGCGGACAGATTATCCCGCCATCCGTCCAAAATGATCCCTACAGTGGCGTTTTACCTTGGCAGGGCTACACCACGTTCCTTTGGATGGGCGAAACCGATAGCGACAACCGTCGTAGCGTTGCCAAAATCGGTACAAGTAAAGCTGAAACATTCTGGGAAAAAGAAAACGCCAAAGATTCGCCATGGGCAGACGGGTACTATTACTACTCTATCCGCTGCGTGAAAAAGTAAGCTGGTCTGTTAATCGCTGATTGATTCCTTTTTAGGGTTGACCTTATTTATGCGTATAACTATATTTATGCATAAATAGAACAGTGGGGTGCGAAAACACTCCCAAAAGGAATCATTATGGAATATAAAATCAAGGATATCAACCTCGCGATCGAAGGTCGCAAGGAACTCGACCTCGCCGAAACCGAAATGCCGGGCCTGATGGCCCTCCGCAAGGAATACGCAGGCAAGAAGCCGCTCGCTGGCGCCCGCATCATGGGCAGCCTCCACATGACCGTGCAGACCGCCATCCTCATCGAGACGCTCGTGGACCTCGGTGCCGACGTGCGCTGGGTCAGCTGCAACATCTTCAGCACGCAGGACAACGCTGCCGCCGCCGTCGTGGTGGGCAAGAAGGGAACAATCGAGAACCCGCAGGGCGTTCCCGTGTTCGCCTGGAAGGGTGAATCCTTGGAAGAATACTGGGAAAACACCGCCCGCGCCCTCGTGTGGCCCGACGGCAAGACCGCCGACCTCATCGTGGATGACGGTGGCGATGCTACCATGCTCGTGACCTGCGGTGCCGAATTCGAAGACGCCGGCAAGGTGCCCGAATTCAACCCGGCTACCGACTCCGAAGAATGGGGCGTGTTCCTCGCCACCTGCAAAAAGATTTTCGAGAAGGACCCCAAACAGTGGACCCGCGCCCGCGAAGCTCTCCGCGGCGTTTCCGAAGAAACCACTACCGGCGTGCATCGCCTTTACCAGATGGCACAGGCCGGCCGCCTCAAGTTCCCGGCAATCAATGTGAACGATTCCGTGACCAAGTCCAAGTTCGACAACCTCTACGGCTGCCGCCACTCCCTCATCGACGGCATCAACCGCGCCACCGACGTGATGATGGCAGGCAAGATTGCCGTCGTGTGCGGCTACGGCGACGTGGGTAAGGGCTGCGCCCAGTCCCTGCGCGGCCAGGGCGCCCGCGTGATCATCACCGAAATCGACCCGATTTGCGCACTCCAGGCCGTGATGGAAGGCTACGAAGTCAAGACCCTCGGCGAAGTCGTTGGCTACGCCGACATCTTCGTGACCACCACCGGCAACACCGGCATCATCTCCGCCGCGCAGATGAGCAAGATGAAGCACCGCGCCATCGTCGGCAACATCGGCCACTTCGACAACGAAATCGACATGGCCGGCCTCAAGAAGATTCCGGGCATCAAGAGGAACGAAATCAAGCCGCAGTACGACGAATGGATTTTCCCCGACGGCCACAGCATCCTCGTGCTCGCCGAAGGCCGCCTGCTGAACCTCGGCTGCGCCACCGGTCACCCGAGCTTCGTGATGAGTGCCTCCTTCACGAACCAGACCATCGCGCAGATCGACCTCTGGCTCAACGCTCAGGGCAAGCAGACTGTCGCCGGCATCAAGTACGAAAGCGGTGTTGTGTACACGCTCCCGAAGATCCTCGACGAAAAGGTCGCACGCCTCCACTTGGAAAAGCTCGGCGTCCACCTGACGACCCTCACCAAGGCCCAGGCCGACTACATCGGCGTGCCCGTCGAAGGCCCGTACAAGGCGGATCACTATAGGTATTAGACGAGAGGACGCTCGCTGCGCGAGCTACAGACGAGAGACGAGAGAAGATAAAGTTCACGAAGGTCGGTGAGCCTGTCGAACCGCCGAAGTGAACTTTATTTTTTGGAGTCATCCTAAACACGCGTCATTGCGAGAGGCGAATCGCCCCGAAGCAATCCTCCCCTAATTTGTCATCCCCGCCTCCGGGCGGGGATCTCCTTTAAACTTTGATCCCTTGTCGTTTTAATCTACAAACAGGATCGGGTAAAGCATAATCAAATATACCGAACATGCGATAAAAATCACGATATAAGCAGATATATAAGCGATGATTTGCTCTTTACCATACCCTTTCCGATGATATTTCCTGCCAAAGAAAACGGAAGCGACCACACTGATGCAAGCCAAAAGCAAAGTAAAGAAAAAACGGATAAAAACACCAGCATTCAGATATGCAGGGATAACAAGGTAA
This sequence comes from Fibrobacter sp., assembly GCA_016285835.1. GTDB lineage: Bacteria > Fibrobacterota > Fibrobacteria > Fibrobacterales > Fibrobacteraceae > Fibrobacter. The sequence continues at coordinate 8,488 of JAEERM010000070.1, read as the reverse complement.
CTCCTCTCACCTCTTCCAGGTATAAGGCAAATTACCGTCACATCTTTAGGCACATAATATCCATTAACAATAAAATCATTACTACCTAAAAAAAACTAAAAGACATCCAAAAAGAAAGCACAAAATCCCTATAACAATATTTTGCTTTTTATACTCATCTAGTTTGAACATTATTTTCTTTCCATAAAATCCTAGATTCAAGATTCCTTAGCGGAGCCTTCGGACTCATCAAAATAAATACACTCCATGGTTTTCACTACTTCGGGAAAGATTGATTCATAGACCCTATAGGAGCGATATTTCTTTTTGAAGTACAAAATCTTTTTACCCAATTGACTCTTCGTTTTTTTCAATCTTATACGGCTCTCCCCAAAACGAATATGTCAAACAAAAGGCATATATCCGCAAGCGAACAAATAAATAAAACAATGGGTTTTATTGCATATACAACATTCGCTTTGTACGTTATCTTTTTCACCAGATTACCCCTATTTACCAGTAAAATAACAATTATAACACAAGCCGTTACAAAAAATCTAGAAACGAAAAAAAGGTCACTGAAAGGCGGCTAGAAAAATGGCCAGGAAAGCGGCCAGAAAATACTTCAAGGTTACTTTTCCCTCTCCCCCCCCCCTACTTTGCCATACCCACGACTTGTGGTGGGCTTGTCGAACTAAGGCGGACATCTCTTTTTTTAAAAATTATGTAATTTTAATACACAGATTTATGGCGTCTTTAAAGCCCGAAGAGAACGCTCGTGTATTGATAGATGAAATGCTCGCCGCAGCAGGTTGGGCAGTTATACCACGTTCGGAGTATCAAGACGTACCCTATGCACAGGCTCTCGAGGAAGCGCTGACTAAGGGAAATAATAGGGCCGATTACCAGCTTTATTTGGACGGCAAAGCCATCGGTGTTTTGGAAGCAAAACGTCTAGGCAAGGATTTGGGAGCATGTGTTGCGGAACAGGTGGCAAAGTATTCTGTTGGAACCCTTCCTTGGGATCGAGCATGGGCTAATCCGTTGCCTTTCCTTTTTATGAGTGACGGCGACAAGTTGTTTTTCCGTAATACGCTTGACCCGACAAGTGAATTTGAACCTATCAAGAAATTGTTCACTCCTAAACAACTCGTAAAACTGGCGCGTGAACACAATCTTAAGATTGATAGCGAATTTGCTGCACTTCCGGTATTGCCTCCTGTGGGGCCAAACAGTTTGCGCCTTTGTCAGCGTGAAGCGATTGCAGCCGTGGAGCGTGCTTTTAAATTTGGCGAACGTCGTGTTCTGCTGGATATTGCTACAGGTGCAGGCAAGACTTTCACGGCATGTATGATGTGCTATCGTCAGCTGAATTACATGCATACAGAAAGGATTCTTTATTTGGTGGATCGCACTAACTTGGGTGTGCAGACCGAAGGAGAATTTGGCACCTTTCGACTTACTGAAAATGGCGAAGCTTTTAACAAGATTTACAGCGTCCTCCGTCCACGCCATTTTAATGTGGATAATCCTGACGATATGCGGAGACTTTCCAAGGCAAATGTCTGCATTTGTACAATCCAGCGGTTGTTCTCAATATTGAAAGGCGAGCCCGATAACGACGACTCTATCGATGAAGCTGAGGAAGAAGAAAAATTCTTTGCAGAAGAGAATGACGATGAGCCCGAAGTAGAATTGGGTGATGACTTAAAGTTGTCTCAGGACTTTTTCGACACAATCATTGTGGATGAATGTCATCGTTCCATTTATAGTCGTTGGGGTAAGGTGCTGAAATATTTTAATAAAGCCCGTATCATCGGTCTTACGGCAACTCCGACACCTCAAGCTTACGCATTTTTCAATAATGTAAACAAGGCTACTTATAAGTATTCGAAAGAGCAATCTTATGCAGACGGGATCAATGTTCCGCCGCGGACTTATCGAATCAAGACGGAAGTTACTGAAGGTGGAGGCTTAATAAGTGAAGGTGATAAAGTTACCGAAGTAACGAAAAAGACTGGTAAGACAAAAACCAAAATTCAAGCCACATCTTCTGTTTATACAAGCACAGAACTTGACCGCAGTGTGGTAAATCCTACCCAAATTGAAAAAGTTATAACCGAATTCCGCGATGTGGTCTTCGAGAGGCTTTTCCCGAATCGCATTCCAGAAAATGGCGAGCCTGATTATCGCTACATTCCTAAGACGCTTTTCTTTGCGAAGAACCGTCAGCATGCGCTAAACATTATTGAAACAATCGAGCGTGTCTTTGCAGAAAAATTCCCTGAAGGCCATGTACCCGATGGTTTTGTGCAAGAGATAACTTGCTCTGTTGAAAAACCAAATGATCGTATTAGGGCTTTTAATAACGACAAGAACTTTAGAATCGCCGTGACGGTAACGCTTGTGTCAACGGGTACCGACGTGAAACCGTTGGAAATTGTCGCATTCATGCGTGATGTCCATTCCGATGTCCTTTATACGCAGATGAAGGGGCGCGGTTGTCGAAGTGTGAGTGATGACCTGTTGCGTACAGTAACTCCAAACGCAGATACAAAAGAAAGTTTTGTTCTTTTGGATGCCGTGGGAGTTTCTCAAAGTGAAAAAAATACTCCAACAGCTTGTGACGAGTCTTCTAACAAAAAACCACTTAAATTGAGCGCACTTTTAGAGCGAATTTCCCATGGCGAAGTCAGCGACGCAAACCTGGAACTGCTTGCTGAAAAGTGCTCAACTATTTACAATCGCACAAACGATGAACACAATGCTGAGTTTCGTGAAATTGCAGGCTTTACACTGCGTGATTTTTCATTGACGATTTTTGAGGCTTTTGAAAAGAACTTGTTGCCCGAATATATTAACATAAACGAGCCAAATTTGGAACGTCGAAAATTGGCATCGCCGCTTATAAATAACAATAATGCCCGCGCAAAATTGTCGGAACTTCATGCGGGTTATTTGTCCATCTTGAATCCCGGCGAAGACCGCGTTATCTATTCAGAATTTTTAGAAGAGGACGCCCTAAAGCATACTTCTGCATTTGAGAAATACATCCACGATCACGCCGATGAAATTGAGGCGTTGCGCATTATCTATCACGACGAATCACAGAGTATTACCAATTCAATGCTCTGTGACTTGCAACAGAAGCTCCTCATCGAAAGCAAAATGTTCCGGATTCCGCTTCTGTGGGATTATTACCATGTATTCGCTTCAGAGAACCATAAAATGGTGATCCCACTTAAGGGGAAAAACGAAATAGAATCCATTACCAATTTGATTCAGCTCGTGCGTTATGCGCTTGGTCGTACAGAAACGCTCCAATCGATTCAGGGCATTGCCGCTAAGCGATTCGGGCTATACGTGGGTCAGCAAATGGGCGATACTCCGCGTAATTTCACCCCCGCTCAGGTTGAAGTACTTCGAAAAGTGGCGCAATATGTTGCGCAGAATGGATGTACTAGTCGAAAGGACCTTTTTGAATTCGACCAAACATTGGCCGTTCAGACCATAAACATTTACTCTCCAGCAAAAGCAGATAAAGAATTGGATTATCTTTCCAAATTCTTGCTACAGATAAAGGCTGCATAACATGCCCAAGAAAATAACTCCCTCCGCTACGCAAGGCGGAAAAAGTGAACAATCTCTTGTCAAGAAAGTATGGAATATGGCTGCCGTTCTCTCGTCAGCAGGTGTAGGTTTCACAGATTATATAACGCAACTCACCTATCTCTTATTCTTGAAAATGGACAGTGAAAAGGTTGAGATGATTGGCGTTGAAAGCGCACTCCCCAAGGGGTGCGAATGGAAAGATTTGCTTGCTGTTCAAATGAAAGGAACTGACCTTGTCGATAAATACAATTCCATTCTGGAAAAGTTAAGCAAGCAACAAGGACTTATCGGCACTATTTTTGTGGATGCTCAAAACAAGGTGAATACTCCTGTCTATTTGAGTAAGCTAGTGTCTATGGTAGATGGCGAAACTTGGCTTTTAGAAGGCGATCTCAAGGGAGCCATCTACGAAAACATCCTTGAGAAGAATGGACAAGACAAGAAAAGCGGAGCCGGACAGTACTTTACGCCACGGCCGTTGATTCAGGCAATTATCGATTGTGTTCAACCTAAGATAACCGAATCCGTTTGCGATCCTGCTTGTGGAACGGGAGGATTTTTGCTTGCTGCGCACGACTACATGTCGGCTCAAACTAACGAAAAGGCGAAACTCAAGAAATTGAACAATGAGCTCCTTTGCGGAAACGACAATACATCGTTGGTGGTGACGCTCGCATCTATGAATATGTATCTCCATGGAATTGGTGTGGATTCTACCCCTATTCACAAAGCGGATTCTCTTGAAAATGCTCCTGAAAAACTCGTAGATGTAGTTTTAGCGAATCCGCCGTTTGGAACGCGTCCGGCGGGAAGTGTGGATATTAGTGCAAAACGCTCTGATTTTTATATAACCACGACCAACAATCAGTTGAATTTTTTGCAGCATATCATGCTTTTGCTTAAAAATGGTGGCCGTGCAGGTGTGGTACTCCCGGATAATGTGCTTTTTGATGCTGCTGGAGAACCGCTTCGCAAACGACTGCTTAAGGACTTTAACTTGCATACCATTTTACGTTTGCCCACGGGAATCTTTTATGCGAACGGAGTCAAGACTAACGTGCTTTTCTTTGAGAAGGGTGGTGAAACCAAGGAAACTTGGTTCTATGATTACCGCACCGGCATAAAGCACACACAGGCATCTAAACCTTTAAAGCGTAGCGATCTTGATGATTTTGTCAAGTGCTATACAGCTACTAAACGCAAGGAAACCTGGAGCGAAGAAAATCCGACAGAACGCTGGCGCAAGTATGGAGTTAAGGAACTCCTTGCACGTGACAAGACGAGTCTCGACATTACTTGGATCAAGGACAAAGACGATATCGAAGACGTCACACTTGCGGACCTTCTTACAAGTATCAAGGACAAAGCGAAGGAAATTGCTGCCCATTCCGAAAAACTTGCCAAGATGCTCAAGGGAATCGACGGATGAACACAAAACTCCTGAAGCAAAAAATCCTCGACCTTGCCATCCGTGGAAAACTTACGCAGCAACTCAAAAGTGACGGCACCGCTGCCGACTTGTTGAAAGAAATTGCTGGTGCAAAAAGTTCCCTGAGCCAGCCGAAGGGTAAAAAGTTGAAGGATTCAGGGCAAATCATCCCCTTCGATAAAAACGAGGCTCCCTTTGAAATTCCTGCGAATTGGGAATGGGTGAGGCTGGGGGATGTTGCTTATATTGCATCTGGAAGCACCCCATCAAAAGATTGTTTTGTTGAAAGTGGTGTTCCTTATTTAAAAATGTATAATTTGAGAAATCAACAAATTGATTTCGAATACAAACCCCAATATATCAAAAGAGAAATTCACGAAGGTAAGTTAGCAAGATCCAAAGCCAAACCTGGCGATGTTATAATGAACATTGTTGGACCTCCGCTTGGAAAGGTTGCGTTAGTTCCTGAGTCACTCCCTGAATGTAATTTTAATCAAGCTGCTGTTTTAATTCGAGCCCATTTTTGCACGAATTTAATGAATCAATACATTCGTTATTTTCTATTGCAAATGGATGAAATAAATGCGATTAACACAAAGGGAACCGCCGGTCAAGAAAATATTTCTTTGACTCAAACACAAAATATGCGTTTTCCTCTCCCTCCGTTAGCAGAACAACAGCGTATTGTTGAAAAAATTCAAGAAGCCTTCGCCGAAATCGATTCCATTGAAAATAACAAAGAACTCCTAAAAACTCATATTAAACAAGCCCGCCAAAAGATCCTCGATCTCGCCATTCACGGAAAACTCGTATCCCAAAACAAAACCGACGAACCCGCCAGCGTTTTGTTAGAACGAATAACACGTGATAACCCCCATTATGAGAAGTTGACCGATATTCCCTTTGAAATCCCTACTTCCTGGGAATGGACAAGACTTGGGGATGTGTGCAAACCGATAAAAAGAGGGAAGTCGCCTAAATATATCGAGCAAAGCAATGTATTGGTGTTTGCTCAAAAATGTAATCAAAAAGATGGACCAGTTTCATTGGAGAAAGCTCTTTATTTGGATGAATCAACGCTAAATAAATATCCTGAAGAAGAATTTCTGCAAAAAGGTGATGTCGTCATCAACTCAACGGGTACAGGAACTTTAGGGCGTGTGGGTTATTTCAATGTGGATTTACCTCAAAATATAAAAGGAATTGTTCCTGATAGCCATGTAACAACAATTCGATCTGTTTATGTCAACCCCTATTATCTTTATTGCTTTTTGAAAAACAAACAGACTTATTTGGAAGAAAATGGTGAGGGGTCTACAAATCAAAAAGAATTAAAGCCTCACACAATTTACGATTTAGAGTTTCCGCTGCCGCCGTTAGCAGAGCAGAAAAGAATCGTGGATAAAATTGAAGAAATCTTTGCGTTGTTAGACGAGATTTCTCTCCATTTGGTCTAGCGTAGAAAACAGCTCTTCAATCTTTGCAACAATCCGAGATTGCTCTTTTAATGGCGCCAAAACAAATGGTATTTGTTGAATACTTGTTTTAGTCAAGCTAGGAAGAGTGGTGCTATTATCAAGCGTAGAAAAATCAAACCATAAGCAAAAGAAATACAAGTATTTAGGCAAAACTATTCCAGACGGACACAAGCCAAAAGCCGTGTCAACATTCCAAAATTTTTCAGACACAAATATTGGATTGTTTATCGAACCCTTTCTACCAATAATTGTACAATTTTCCGGACATAAATAGCTATTTGCCCGTCCCATAATTCCTCCGCTTCCATAAATTGGGAAGTGTCCTTCGGGATCGATGACGGCAGATTGATTTTTCCCATTAATAACATTTATACAATCCCCAAATTTCGTCCAGCACCAATTTTCGGGTATTTCAAAAGGTTCGTCCTCTATCTTCTCATAATGGGGGTTATGCGCTTTTTTTACAAATTTACCTAAAATTTGTTTACAACTTAACAAAAATATTTTTTTTTACTAAATTATTGAAAACAACGGAGTCATTATGGATGTTAAATCTTTTGTTGAACATGTTTTTCAAGAAAAATCAAGATCTTTAGGATTGAAAATATCAGATTATCAAAAGAAGCAAATATTGCATACATTTGATTTGGACGCTGTTCAAAATTATATTGACAATGACATAAGAAAACATCAGGCGAACGCTTTGACCACGTTTGAAAGACATCAGGTTGTTCGCGAAGTAGAAGCTGCCCATAGAATGAGATTGAGAAAAATCACAGAGCAGTGGACCGTCTATTATGCTAGGCAGTCAAGAAGAAATGTTATTTTGCTCGAAGAAGATTTTAAAGCAATCACCGAATCTATGAAGCAACAATTTTTATTTTGTGATGCATACCCCTGTAGGAGAAAATAAATCGTTATGTCAGAGAGTTTAAATATGGAAGATAATAAAAAAGAGGCTACAAAGCATCTTGTAGAAAGTGTCAAATTAACATTTACAATTTCTAGTGCGTTTGGCGCAGGCTTAATAGTTTATTCAAGGTTTGTTGAAAATCTTGGCGCATGTTTTTGGACATCCTTTATATCGTATTGCATCGCGTTGCTCACTTCTATTTGGTGTATAAATACAATCGTAAACAAAACATGGGATAAAAATGAAGAATTGATTTACAACAAACATGTGATGATACCATGGATAGCAATGACAGCAGCGACGCTTTTTGCAATCATTTTCATGTGTATTTTTATTTTCACGTCAAATAAAAAAAAGGACGATTCGCAACTTTACTTAAAAACAGAGAATATTGAGCTAAAATACAATCAATCATACGATATTGAATACAGCAAGGATTCCGTCGGAACAATTCAATTGAATGTAAGATCGAATAATAGTCACTGAATCTGTTTGTATTCTATTTGACAATTAATCTCCTTGATATTTGAAAAATAGATTGTTATAAAGCAGCGCAAGCCGCTGCTTTTTTTTGTTCCTTTCAAAAGTCACAATCACCCCCTTGACAATTTTTTAAAATAGTGTATATTTGTGCAGTAGTCAACCCTTTGCTTCTTTCGCCTGTAAGCGGAGGTTTTTTTGTATGAGCGCGAAAAATGTATTGCCAGCTGGCAAGTCCGATTTCTCCCTGATAGACGAAAGCTTCCTAAAGTCGCGAATTTACACAATCCGCGGCGTCAAGGTGATGCTTGATTCCGATTTGGCCGAAATTTACGGGTATGACAAAAAGGTTTTCAACCAACAGGTCAAAAATAATATTGAAAAATTTGACGATGATTTTCGGTTTCAACTTGACCGCCATGAAATATCGGATCTAATATCCTCATATCCGGCATCGGACTTGAAGTCAAAATTGGGGATGCGGACGAATAGTTGGACACAACTAGAGGACGCATCATGCCATACACGGAAGAGCAGAAGAAAAAAGCCCTGGAAGTCTTTCACGACCTAAAATCCTACACAAAGGCAACCAGAAAA
>JAEERM010000069.1 GCA_016285835.1 Fibrobacter sp. | reverse complement strand
CGTTATGCTGTGCAAACGCGATGACGTAGGTCGGCTTCACGTCAAATTTCCACTCTTGGCCGGGCTCCGCCTGGTTTGCCACCAATTCGCTCGCATAGAAAGCGAGACGCTTACGAAAATTTCTCAACTTGCGGATCTGCACCTCTATTTCAATGAGGTTGCCCATATCGTCTTCGCAGTGCAGGTCAAAAATCGCCGTGCGGGATTCCTTGCTCCCGCTCAGGTTTTTCGCCACGTTGCGAGTCCACACATTCTTGATGGGCCGCTTGAGCTGCGGTTCCAGCAGGTCATTCAGCAGGTTCACTAGGTTTTCACGGCTTGATGGTTTATCCGGGTCGAAGGCCTTCTTGAAGGCCAAATCCACCAGCAAATTTGCAAACGGGCTCTTTTCGCCCGGCTTCACGATACAGTCCTTGAGCGGCTTGCGCTTGGCCATTGTACATTCCCCTGTCGATATTGTCGATGAATATTTCAAACAAGGACAATATAAACCGGCAGAAAGCGCAAGTCAAGACAAAATAATTTTGCAAAAAAAAGTGGACAAAAATTCCGTTTAGAACGTCATTTAAAAACGTTTCCCGAGGGATTCCTCCCGCTCGCGGAGTTTCTTGTAGCCGGGGCTTTCAAGCGGGAGAATGGACGGATCGAGTTTTAGGGGCTTGTAGATTACAGGATTTTTTTCTTCGGTTCGAATTGTCAGTGAACGTATTCTGCCTTTAGCGGGAAGCGAAATTTCGTAAAAAGGTCCTTCAAAAAGGATTTCAGCCTGTTCAAAGTCTCTATCAAACACGCAATTGTAGCTATCCCTTTTTTCGCACACCATTCTATGATTGTAGTAGACTCCCGCAACAACTTGGATACTGTCTCCACCATAAAGGACGCGATAAACAGAATCTTTTTCGGTCCATACCCTCCTATGAGCAAGCATGCTGCTAATCAATTCTTCCGTAAAGATAGTCGTGTTTACAGGTACCGATGGCAGCCAAAAACATTCAGCAGCGATTTTAGCATTCGACTCTTCGCGATAAATTCGACTGGCAAAGAATTCCTTTTTACCAAAAAGGTCTCCACACATTTTATTGAATGAAGTATCGTTAGCAACAAAATTCATCTTATTTTTCGTAACTACACCAAAAGCCGTTGAGCGGAACAGTCCCCATTCTTCGAAATAATCCGTTTTAAACATATCCGCATAGAAAATTTTCAACGAATTTCCAGGACGGTTCACCCCAGCACACGAAACCAGCAATAGCAGAAAAAACATCATGTACTTTTTCATCATCGGCACCCCGGCAAAGCAACCATGCTATCCAAAGACTCCATTATTTTGAAAACATCAGCATACACAGCAAAGCGGCTATCCTTCTGTTCCCAGAAATTTTCATATTTTACATAATAAAAGTAATGCCGGGTCCCATCAATTTGCGAGAATCCCATGATTATATGCTTCATATCACGACCATAAGATACCGTCGGATGCACGAACAAATGCCTATCCATATGCAACGAGTCCAAATCAGCCAAAATCTTTTCCCCTGCAGAAATTTTAGTCCCGCATTTTTCAAGAGGCACGTTCCCTTTCAGCAAGCGTTCCTTCTCTTCCATAAACTTTTCAGGATGGAGCCAAAGAAGCGTTTCCGTTTTGGGCAGCTGATACACATGCAAGTCTTCGTCAGCGTTTCCATAATATTTTATATACAAACGCTGAATGCCCAAATGCTCGTAGAAAACAAACAATCCATTTTGACCGAACAAGGAATCCCCGAACAATCTGGAAAAGTCATCAATTCGGTAATCATAGACAACCTTCGAATTATTCATTGAATAAAAAGTGTACCTTTGCCTAGCATCATACGCACTCGCAAACGAAACGAAAAGGGCTAGTAAAGCAACTAGAAAGAATTTCATAAAGCAGGGCAATCCTTTTCTGTCAAAACTAAAGACCAGCCTTTACGTTTGTATTTTTCTGCCGAGAATTTTTTTGGTTCCGGGACTAGATTACGCCAATCACATTTATCGTCAAAAGGCTCGACAAGTTCCTTGACAAGAGAATCAAGAGCACGCCATTCTCGAACAACTGGATCCACATCGAAGGAATCATCTAAACAATTCGGGCTATTGAATTCTTTCACTTGTACAGTTCCGTCATTCTTTACATAAATAATTGCTGCATAAATTTTTTCTTCACATTCACAATAATTTTCTATACATTCGTATTTTTCCTTTACAAAAGACGCAAGTTGATTAAACGTATTTTTATTGGATAACTTTTTTTCATAAAAGCATGTTTTTAGAAAATAATCTAGATTCGCTTTCACATGCTTATCAATACAAGGCGTAAACTCTTCTATTTCTGACCGGCCTACATTAGGTTCCTTATACACTTGAACTTTATCTGATTTTTTCGAAATATAGAGAGTACTTTGTATAAAATTATAACCAACAAGTATATATATCCCAGGTTCCATTTTTTCTAAAAAAGGAACCTCTACATAAGCTTTTGAATAGGTTATTTTCCCCCTGAAAAGAGCATTACTGTCTTCCGGTTTTAGGGAATTAACCTCGTTAACAAAATTGTCACACTTGTTTCCTGCAAAAACAGGAAGTATCGTTAAAAGCACAACAAAGAAAACGAACCTATTCATCACACTTTTTTTCTTTTACAACAGAATTCAATTCGAAAGTAAATAGCCTACCACATCTAAATGTTCAGCACAATTATGGAATAATCATCCCGAAGCAGTTCGTTTCGTGTTGTGTCGAATTGTCGGCGAACACTCGCGGCGGGACCTGGGCGGAGCGGCACATCGCCTGCAGTTCGGCATTGCCGCTGGCGCATCTTTCGCAGCGGTCGGCAAAGCGGCAGCCCTTCGCGAAATCCCTTGCATGCGGGACGCTTCCCGGAATGGACTTCATCGTGCGCATGTCGCCATGGCTTTCGGGAATGGCGGCCAACAGGCCCTGCGTATAGGGATGCATCGGACTGTCGATGACATCGCGGACAGGGCCCGTCTCTACGATTCGCCCCGCGTACATGACCGCAACGCGATCCGCATATTGCGAGACTATCCCCATGTTATGCGTAATCAGAAGCACAGCCGTACCGGTCCGACTCGCCATATCCTTGAGCACGGCAAGCACCTGGGCCTGCACGGTCACGTCGAGGGCAGTCGTCGGTTCATCGGCAATGATAATCTTGGGCTTGGGCAGCAGAGCCATCACGATGCACACGCGCTGCAACATTCCGCCGGAAAGTTCGTGCGGGTAAGCATCCAGGACTCGGTCGATATCCTTGAAGCCCGCCAGAGCGAGCATTTCGCGGATTGCGGCGAGATTGTCGGAAGGAGATCCCCGGTCAAGCCGGGGATGACAACTAGAAGAATGCTGGGGATGACAATTTGAAGGATGCTGGGTATAGCGGAAGACTTCGAGCAGTTGTTTCTTGATGGTTACCACGGGATTCAACGCCTGCATGGGTTCCTGGAAGATGCAAGCAATTTCGGAACCACGGATTTTCTGCAAATCGGCCAGCGGAATTTTCGCCAAATCCAGCGAAGCATCGTTCCCTTCGGCAGCTCCCGAGCGATAAAGAACGGAGCCATCGACAATGCGGGCGCTCGGCTGCGGCAACAAGCGGAGTATTCCCATGGCGGTCACGCTTTTCCCGCAACCCGACTCCCCCACCAGCGCAAAAAATTCGCCGGGATAGATGTCGAAGCTGACCTTGTCGGTCACCTGCAGCGGCGGGATGCCATCGCGCGGCGTCCCGTTTTTATCAAAACCGAACGCAACCGAAAGGGACTTCACCGAGAGAACGGGTAAACGCACTGATTCCGACATATCAACCCTTCGAAAGAAATTCCGTAATTTCGTCTAGGCGGCGTTCCGCAATGTTCCTTCCCATGTCGTACACGCGCTGCAATTCGGAGCCTTTCTTCTCGATACGGCTGATGCCGAGCGCTGCGTCAGGGCAAATCACCAGGGCATTCCCCGCCTTTTCCTGTTCAAATATATAGCGAGTCTCGGCGTTGTACATTTCGTGACGGCATGCCACCGCACGGACAAAGTTCGGGTATTTCCTATAAACTAAACGTATCAGCGGCATGAGGCTGTTGGGCTTTTTCACGTAATTCCTGGGCTGCGTCAATATGACCACGTTGCGGTCGTAGCCCTTGGATTGCATGAACTGCAGCGGGATTGAATCGGCAATGCCTCCGTCCATGTACTTGCCGCCATCAATCTCCACGATCTTCGCGGCCAGGGGCATCGAGGCCGAAGCGCGCATCCATTCCAAGTCCTTGTCGCATCCGTCAACAAGCTGCGGGAACGCCGCCTCGCCCGTCTCGACATCCGTCACGCCCATGTAGAATTCCATCGGATTTTTCTTGAGCGTATCGAAATCAAACGGATCCAGTTCTTGCGGGATTTTGTGGTAGCAGAAATCGGCATTGTAGATGTCGCCCGTCTTGAAAAGGGAACGGAAACTGCAATACCGCTTATCGCCCGCAAAGCGCAGATTGTAGCGCAAAGCACGCCCCGGCTGGCGGGACTTGAGGTTGCATCCGAAGCAGGCTCCGGCAGAAATACCTACCGCGCCGTCAAACTCAATCCCCTTTTCCATAAAAAGGTCGAGAACGCCGCAGGTAAAAAGTCCGCGCATTGCGCCCCCCTCAAGAACCAATCCCTTTTTAGACATAACGATCTCCCGATTTGGGGTCCATGGCATCGCGCACGCCCTCGCCCACGAAGGTGGTCAACAAAAGCGTTACGAACAAAGCGGCAACCGTACTCACCGAAATCCACGGTGCATACAAATTATTGAGTCCCTGGCTCATGAGTTCACCCCAGCTGGGCGTCGGCGGTTGCAGACCAAAACCAAGGAAGTCCAGCGAAGTGAGGCTCCCGATACCGCCAATAAGCGTAAACGGGAAAAGCGTCACCACGGGAGTGAGCGCATTTGGCAAAATCTCCTTGAAAAAGATATGGCGGTGGCCCAAGCCAAGCACCTTCGCCGACTGCACGTAAGTCATGCCGCGCAACTTGAGGAATTCCGCGCGCATGTAGTAGCTGAGCGAAATCCAGTTGAACGCCGCCATGATGAGAATCAGGAGCCAAAAACTGCGCCCGTAAATGCTGCCGATAAGGATAACCACGTAAAGCATCGGCAGCGACGACCAAATTTCAATCATACGCTGCATGCCCGTGTCCCAGAATTTGCCCAAGTAGCCCTGGATGCCGCCAATGACAATCCCAAGGAAAGTCCCGAGAACGGTCAACAGGAGGCTGAAGCTGATGCAAATGCGGAAGCCGTGAATCAGGCGGGAAAGCACGTCGCGGCCGTTGCTGTCGGTGCCGAGCCAGTGCCTTGCACTCGGAGCAAACGGAGGCGTACCGTCTTCGCTCAAGTCCGCTTTCAAGGGGTCGTGTGCAATGGGCGGCATAATCGCCCAGGTCTCGGGGCAACCACCGGCACGGGTAAAGCCCTCGGCAGCATCTTCCTCGCACTCGCGCACTTCGGCAAAAATCTTCGCGTAATCGGCTTCCGTCTGGTAGTCCCCGCCAAAATCCGCATCGCTGTAACGCGCAAACGCCGGGAAATAGGACTTGCCGTTGTACTTCAAATAAAGGGGTTCGTCGTTCACCGTCCAGGGGCTGGTAAGCGAGAGCAGGTACGCCACCACAAGGACGACAAGGGACCAGAACGCACGCTTATTCTTGCGGAAGCGCTTTAGGCGATTCAAAGTCTCTGTCGAAAGGCGAAATTTCATCTATGGGCAATATAGTAATCAAATAATCGCTTCAAAGTGGAAATATTCCCCTAGAACAGGCTTTTTTAACAAAAAAAGGTCCATAACTACGACTGACCTCACGTAAACATTTCCACAAATTGATTCAGCAGAACGAATTACAATGTAATACATTGTTTATTCACTGAATATGCATACATCAATTACAGCAAAGTTGTTCTAAAAATTTTACATAAACATTTTCATTTTTTCTTAAAAAAACACTCTCTTTCCTATAAATTAAATTAATGTTATAAACAACTTATTTAATTCAGAATAAGTTCACAACCCCCAACTCCCAAGGAGAAAATAAAATGGCAGACATGAAAAGAGCCAACATTGCGGATCTATCAGCCGCTAAGACAGGTGAAAAAATCGTGAAGCCAGCGGCAAACGCAAGCGCTAAAACGAAAATACCTGGCAAAGTCTATCTGGACACTAACACTCCTCATCCGTATAAAGATCAAACCCCTCCTACGTATAAAGATCAACTCCCTCCTCCTTCTCCGCACAGGCGCAGCCCACCTCTTCCGTATGTGGACCTCCACACCCACACCCCAGAAGGTGATAACATCGTCGTTCATCTTGCAGAAGGAGCCAGTTTAACCAAGGACCACCTTCATCAACTTCAAAATTATGGAGCAACAATAAATAATAACACATTGACAATTCCCGCAACAAGAGCAGCAGAATTTGAAAAATTCATTATAGCTAACGATCTTAAGACACTATTAAAATTCTAGTATTTTCACAACCAGTCTTGTAATACAAGACTGGTTATTATTTTATTATAACGAGTAAAAAAATGCTTTTAAATCAAGTAAAAAGAGAATGGATTCCTTTTGAGAACCGACTATTGGCAATTCACATTCCGACTGGAGCATGGGTTCTCCTGGACAAATCTTACAAAGATGTCGTCGAAGAAATGGAAAAAACATCCGACATCGAGAAAGTCATAAACAAGTTCCCTAATCTAACACCATCAGAAATTTTAGATATTCTTAAAGCATTACAAGAAAACGAATTTCGCATCCAAGAAACAATAAATGACGTACATAGGGATAGAGACCCAAACACATTACCGGCTTTGGCTGTCGTAAAACTAACAGAACAGTGTAACTTAAATTGCTCTTACTGTTACATAGATGCGGAAAGCAAGAAAACTTGTAAAATATCTGAAAAAATTGCATTACAAATCGCCGATGAATATTTGGAGATGCACAGAAATGATGAACAAATGATCAACTACGTTTTTCACGGAGGAGAACCACTATTAAACTTTGACTTAATGAAAAAAGTCGCGGAATATGTAAAACCTTATCGCGACAAATTAGACCTGGCCATTCAGACAAACGGGACATTGATTAATGACGAAATTGCCGACTTCTTCAAGAAATACGATGTAAAGGTCGGCATAAGCATTGACGGACCCCAATTTATTCAAGACGCATCAAGACATTACCTTGGTGGCAAAGGTTCCTTTGAGCAAGTAATGCGTGGAATAAGCATTCTTCGAAAATATGACGTACGCTTTGGTACTATATCCGTACTGAACGGTCTGAATGCAAAACACATGAACGAATCTCTTGATTTTTTTATAGAAAACAAGATTTACAGTTTATCATTCTCTCCCATCCAAAAGAACGGCCGCGGAAAAGATGAATCCAATTATTATGTGGATGGAGATGAAATATTTGAAGCCTACAAGATTCTTTTTGAACGAATCGTTGCTCACAACAAGAGCCACACAAGGAACGAATGGATTTCGGAACGCGTTTTAAGTAATTTCGTTAAAAGTATTTATTTAAATCAAAAGAAATTTATGTGCATGAACTCACCTTGTGGAGCAGCACGTAAAATACTCGGAATTGACGTTCGCGGAAATCTTTACGCTTGTGACAATTTTACAGGCGACAAGGATTTCTTGATGGGGTCTCTATACAAGGGACATATAAAAGATCAAATTTTCAACAGCCCAATCAGAAAAAAAGCAGAATCACGCTGCGTAGAGAAACTAAAACGATGCAAAGATTGTACATGGCAAGGGCTGTGCGGTGGGCTCTGCTATTCAGAAGAGTACTATTCAGGAATCAAGGAAGAAGACGAAACAGAAGTCTGTTCATTTAACAAAAAAATAATTCCGTTTTTGATAAAAAAAATAGCCGAAGACCCGAGTATTCCATATGTAATTGACCCTGAAATTGAAGAAAAAAAAATACGCAACATTTTCATTTCCTTGGAACCGTATAACAACGATGTCATGGATGTTGAACTATTAGGAGCGCTACTCAACACCCACAACATCAACGACGCATGCGTACTCCATATCGGAATCGACAAGATAAATCATTGCGCTGAATTCTCTAAAATTCTTGAACTTTTAAAAGAGAGGTATATCACTTACGACATCATCACCAATGATGAAACTATTGCCAGTAACGACATATACAATTTGCTCGTAAAATCAAATATCCAAGCAGTCCAAGTTGATTATACAATAAGCGATGGAAACATAAATCCTCTCATCCAGAAATTCATGGAATGTCGCAAGGGAAAGGAATGTCAAATTCCACTATACATCTCTTTAGTTCATTCTTCGGATTCCTTGGAGAAAACGCTTTCAGATTTGGAAAGTCTAGAACTAGGCGAAAAAGACGTAATCATCCTGTCAAATTCAAACGATACAGAAAAAGACATCGAAACATTGAACATTCTCCTCATTACCCTCAACGAAAAGGGGCTTTCAAAGCATGTCAAGCTTTCGTCTATTGGCGAAGATAAACTGTGGAAAAAGAATCTCATCTTCCTCTTGAACAAAACCGGAGATGACACGTCTTGTTTACAAATTGGGCTAGATTGCCTAGCTGGAAAAACGCTTGAACAAGCGCCACCCAATATCATCTAGCCAAGCACAACTTTTCTGCAGGAATATTACACTAAACTGGTCAAGTATTTGGCCAGTTTTTTTATATTAGAATCATGGACGATAAAAAAATTGAAAAAGAAGACAAGGCGCAAAAAGACGCAGCCCAAAATCTGGCCGACGATCCTATTCTGAACGCCAGTTCCATCAATAGCGAAGACTATTGGTTTTTAAAGTTAAGCGGAAACGACAAGTAAGTTTTTAATGAAGCAAATAACAGAGCACAAACCCGAAAAAGAGCGCTGCATTCTCGTAGGTATTTCGACACCCAAGGTACGCCCGTGGCTTGCCGGAGAACAACTCGCAGAACTGGGAAGGCTCGCCGAGACTGCTGGAGCCGAGGTGGTGCAGAGCTTTTTGCAACGCGTACAGAATTTTAGCCCAGCAACGCTTATCGGCGAAGGCAAGGTGAACGAAGTCAAGCACGCCCTCGAAGAACAACACGCCAAGATGGTCGTGTTCGACGACGACCTTTCGGGTTCCCAAGTGAGAAATCTGGAGCAACGCCTGCCCGGAATCAAGGTGCTCGACCGTACGGGCCTCATCCTCGACATTTTTGCAAAGCACGCCATCACGGCAGAAAGCCGCCTGATGGTGGAAGTCGCGCAGCTACAGTACATGATGCCGAGGCTCACCGGTGCGTGGACGCACCTATGCCGCCAGCATAATGGCGGCATCGGCACCAAGGGGCCGGGTGAGACGCAGCTGGAAACCGACCGTCGCATGATCCGCAAGCGCATCCAGGAACTCAAGAAAAAACTCGAAAAAATCGAAGAGGCCCGCGAAAGCCAGGCGAACAAGCGCAACGACATTTTCCAGGTCGGCATTGTCGGCTACACGAACGCAGGCAAGTCCACGCTCACGAACCGCCTTACCGGCGCCGACGTGTACGTGGAAGACAAGCTCTTCGCAACCCTCGACAGCACCACGCGCAAACTTTACCTCGACGGAGAAAACATTATTCTCTCCGATACGGTAGGTTTCATCCGCAAGCTCCCGCACAACCTCATCGAGACTTTCAAGAGCACGCTCGGAGTCGCCGCGCACGCCGACTGCATCCTCGAAGTCGTAGACGGCTCTGCCCCCGATTACCGCGAACACCTGGAAGTGACGCACAAGACGCTCGAAGGCATCATCAGCAAAGACACTCCGCGCATCCGCGTATTCAACAAAGCTGAAATCTGCGACGAGACGCGCCGTACGGAACTCCGCGAAAACTACCCAGAAGCCATCCAGGTAAGCGCCAAGGAAAACATCGGCATGGAAAGGCTGAAGAACACCTTCAAGGAACAGCTGGAAATTTGGAAAAAGAAGCGCGAAGCCCACGAAGTTGCCGAAAAGGAACGCGCCGAGGCACCATGGCCGGAGTAACCAAATGTCATCCCCGACCTGGTCGGGGATCTCCTTCTTCACTGCAAGAAAAGGAGATGCCCGCCTAAAGCGGGCATGACATCCAAACAACATCCAACAACCCTATGAATAAACAAGAGCTTAAAGAAAAATACGGAAAGAAGCGCGTGCCGCACGAGTGGCGCGGGACTGATAAGCTGACAGCCCTCATTGTAACGTTTTTCGGTTCCGGCATGTCGCCGAAGGCGCCCGGCACCATGGGAAGCTTGGCCGCCGCGATCATTGCCTACCCCTTGGCCATCCTGAGTTCCAAATACTGGTTCCAGTACACTCACGTCATCAACGAGCAGGCCACCGGAACCCGCACATACGGGCTATTCCTTGTCGCAGCCCTCATCGTATTCTTCGCCTCCATCCCGTTCGTGAACAAGGCGATGAAGGACACCGGCACCGAAGACCCCGGCTGGATTGTCATCGACGAAGTTTGCGGCATCTTCATGAGTCTCGCGTTCATCCCGGCCGAAATCATCCTCGCCCACCCTTGGGTTCTCGCCATTGCATTCGGGCTGTTCCGCTTCTTCGACATTCTCAAGCCGCTCGGCATACACAAGTTCGAAAAATTCCCCAGAGCATGGGGAGTCATGGCCGACGACCTGCTGGGCGGCATCTACGCAGGAATCGTACTTTTGCTCTGCACGATTCCCTTGCTATCGATTTAATTAGTAATTCTTGAGGCAGCGCACGGAATACATGTTGCTGCTGATATCGAAATCCATGCCGAAGTCGCCCGGAGGCGCGAGGTGCCAACCATAGGCGTCGCCGTCTTCGCTTGTCGCACTCCAGAAATGTGCAGAGACACCCAGTTCCACGAACTCGTCGGTCGCCTTGCCTGCCGGCACAACGTCGAAACCGTAGCGGTCGCTGCCGTCCCACTTGTCGCGGGACTTTAAGCTCACCCAGGCGGCCTCCTTGCCATCGCTATCTTCAATAAAAGTGCGGAAGCGTTTCCACTCATCGTTATCGGGCAGATGCCACCCCGAGGGGCAAGCCTTTGTCGCCATCTCGAAATTGTAGAGGCGGCCATACTTCGTGCAATTTTCGGGCTTGTTGTCGTAGCAGGCGCTCCCTTTCACATTATAAGCAAGGTTCTCTGCCATCCATACGCGGCTCCCGATGACAACCGTTTTGTAGGTTTTGCCGTCACGGCCATCGCGGAAGGTTCCCGTCTGCGGAGCGGCTGCGCATACAAGCGGAACAAGCGTCAAAAGAGCAATCATTTTTCCAAAGACATTCTTCATAAAATCCCCTAACGAAAATTGTAAAAACAAACTAGAATTTTATCGGGTACAGCAAGTACCAATGGAATTCCGGATAAACCTGGATTGTCGGCGCAGGCAACTTGTAATAGTTCAGATACTTGACAATAGTGCGGGCCAAGCGGCTCTGCGGGCGGAAGGCTTCCAAATCATAATCGAGCGCCAGGTAAATTTCGCGGCGCGGGTGCGGTTCCTTGGTAAACACCTTCTCGTCGATACTCAACCCTGCAGCAATAGCAAGCCAACTCGGGTAATACGCCCTGGCTCCAGACGGCAACAAACGATACGGTTTGAACGAGAGCCAGAAAGTCTGGTTTACGTAGTCGTCGGTAAACACGCCCGTGTCACTCTGCCTGTAATAAGCCTTGGTATTGATCCAGTAGCTCCACTTGAAATCAATGTACTTGAACGCGGGAATGTAGCGTTCTGCCATCGGATAAAAACCGCCAAGCGTACCCGAAAGCACGTCGAACACACTGAAGCCCCATTCCGGAGAATAGCCGTCTTTCACATCGATAGCAACATGGGTCATCATCGCCGAAAGGCCGGCATACAGGTAAGCGTTGAACTCGCTCGTCCCGGCCCAGCGATAACCTTCGTAGAACGATTCCCCCAAAATGACACCACCGAAAAAGTGGCCAAACTTGTCGAGGTTCATCGCATAGTCAAAATCGTTCTCGAAATGGAAATGGCTATGTTCGTCGTTCCACCAGCCCTTCGCAAAGACAAGCCCGTATGCAGCACCATAAGCAAGAACCGTTAAAGAAGCTACGCCAACAGCCTTCGGGACAGAGACTTCCGCGGCAATATCCGTCGAATCTTCGCTGCGGTAATCCCACGTGGAATCACGCCATGTAGGCGGATCGCCAGGAGCGGCAGAGGCATAGCCTGCCAACAAAGCTATCAAAACGAAAGAAATGAAATGGGAACGAATCACGCGCACGGGGAAAAGATAACTTATGATGTGGAATAAAAAGGCCCTGCCGTTCGAGACAGGGCACTTTTTAAAAGACAGGGAATACCGACCGTTAGTCGCGGGCAAGCAGGAGCACGCTGTTCTGTCCGCCGAAGCCGAAGCTGTCGGAAAGAGCGTACTTGAACGAATGGTTCACGTTGCCGTTCGCGCAGACATCCAAGTGAATGCGTTCGTCCTGTTCGAAGACGTTCCTAGTCGCATGGATGGTCTGGTTCACGAGGGACTTCACGGTGATGATGGCTTCGAGAGCACCGGCAGCACCGAGAGCGTGGCCGATCATGCACTTGGAGGAGTTCACCTTGAGGCTGTCCAGAGAGCCTGCGAAAACCTTCTCGAGGGCAGAACATTCAGCAACGTCGCCCAGCGGAGTGGAGGTGCCGTGCGTATTGACGTATCCGACATCCTTCGGGGAGATACCGGCTTCGCGGAGGGCCATTTCAATAGCGAGGCGGACGCCTTCGCCGTCTTCGCGGGGGGCGGACATGTGGTGGGCATCAGCACTGACACCGACACCAGCAATGCGAGCGAGGATGTTGGCACCGCGCTTCTCGGCGTGTGTGCGGCTTTCGAGCACGAGGATGCCGGAACCTTCGCCGATGACGAAACCATCGCGGCCCTTGTCGAACGGACGGGAAGCGGTGGCCGGATCGTCGTTGCGCTTGCTCAGGGCGTGCATGGAAGTAAAGCCAGCAAGGGCGAGCGGGTTGACCGTTTCGTCGGCACCGCCTGCCAGCATGATATCGGCGCGGCCGAGACGGATCTGGTCGTAGGCGGCGGCGATGGAATGGTTAGAGGTGGCGCAAGCCGAAACAACGGCGTAGCAGGGGCCCATCCACTTGGTGCGGTTGGAAACTTCGCCAGCCGGCATGTTGGTGATGGACATCGGGATGAAGAACGGGGAAACGCGGCTCGGGCCACGGTTGGCGAGCGTGACAGCGTTTTCCATGTAAGGATTCATGCCGCCGATACCGGCACCGATAATCACGCCGGCACGGGTAGGATCCTCGTTTTCGGGATTGACGCCCGCATTTTTCAAAGCCTGGAAGGCAGAGAATACCGCATACTGAATGCACTTGGAGTACCTGGACTGGTCGCGGTTGCTGAAATACTCCGACGCATCAAATTCCTTGACTGCAGCGGCAATTTTGATGGGGAAAGCGGATACGTCGAACCTGTCGATGATATCGACTCCCGACTTTCCTTGCAAGAGGTTGTTCCAGAGTAAATCAGGGGAGTTGCCGAGGGTCGACACGCAACCCATACCGGTAATGACTACTTCTTCCATATTAGTCCTTCTTTAACAAATTAATGGTGTCAATATAGAAAAAGATTACAGATTCCAAGTCCTAAAAAGGGTCTAAAAAAGAAAAAAACGACAAAACAGCCCAAAATCGCCATTAAACGGGAAAAAATAACAATAAAGTCCAAAATCAGGCTCCGTACGGGTAAAATTCCGCCCTGCACCACAACAAGAACCGATTATAAAAAAAAGTTTCAAAATGCTTACAAATGGAAAAAGTCCTCCCTCCATTTTTTTACAGACGGAACCCCGCAAAACGGCCATCTTCAAGCGGCAAAATATTAAATTTGCTCTTATCATGTCGAAAAAGAAAAGTTCCCACAACCTAGTCTGGATGGACCTGGAAATGTCCGGCCTCGAGCCCGAAAAGGACGTTGTCCTGGAAATTGCGACCATCGTCACCAACGCCGAGCTGGAAATCCTGGCCGAAGGCCCCGTCATCGCGATTCACCAGCCGGAAAACGTGTTCGAAGGCATGGACGAGTGGAACACCCGCCACCACAACCAAAGCGGGCTCGTAGAACGCTGCCGCCATTCACAGTATTCCCTAACCGACGCCGAACAGGAAACGCTCCGGTTCATCAAGCCGTTCACCGAAAAAGGGAAAAACGTGCTCTGCGGCAATTCCATCACCCAGGACAGACGCTTCCTCTACAAGTACATGCCCGAAATTTCCGAATGGCTGTGCTACAGGAACATCGACGTGAGTTCCATCAAGGAACTCACCTACCGCTGGTACCCGAAACTGGAAGAATTCCAAAAGGAAAAGCGCCACGAAGCCCTGAACGACATCCGCGAAAGCATAGCCGAACTCGCCTACTACCGTAAAACCATTTTCAAGTAGCCAATGAAACATTATTATAGCACGACAAACCGTCTCCCCTATCATAAGAGACTCCGAAACCGCTTTATAGCCATAGCTACCCTTGTCCTCATCGCCTTCGGAATCGGCGCCGCCATCCTCCACAAAGATACCCGGCCCCAAGAAAGCCCCAAAAAAGAAATAACAGCGCAAAAATCGCAGGAACTTCAGCAGAAAATCGTCGAGCTCAAGAAAGCCGATTCCATCGAAAGGGAGCAGGAACATCAGGAAGACCTGAGCAATACGCAAGCCACCCTCATTGCCGAAATTGCCCCCGAAAACGCACCCGAGCCCGAAATTATCGACAGCGTACACATCAAATCGCAGAGGAACGTGTTCCTCGCCGAAAAAATCGACCAGATGCTGCGCCGCTACAAACCCGATTACGGGGTAATCCTGGTGGTGAACGCCAAGACAAACGAAATCATCGCCTGGGGCGAACGCCGCGACGACAAGGTGCAGAACCAGCCGGACTACTTCGTCAAGAATTCCTTCCCCGCCGCCTCGCTCGCCAAAACGGTCACCATTGCGGCAGCCATGGAATCTGGCCGTTACTCGCTCGACACGCCCATTCCTATGCGCGGGGCAAGCCACACGCTCTACAAGAGTCAGCTCCGCGTGCCCGAAGACTACACCGGCACGACCATCGAGCTGCAAGACGCCTACGCCAAGTCGAGCAACGCCCCGCTCGGCATCATCGGCATGAACGTCGGAGCAAGCAAGCTCCGCAACAGTGCGAAAAACCTGGGCTACAACATGAACTTCCCGGGAGGAATCCCCGGACGCGCCACCTACAACCCGCCCGACACCGGCTACGGGCTCGCCGAAATCAGCTGCGGCTTCACCGAAGAAATCACGCTCCCGCCGCTCCTCGCCGCTGCCCAGGTCCGTGCCATTCTCATGAAGCAACCCCTTGAAATCCCCTGGGCCGACAACCTCGCCCCCTACGCCCCGACAAACCGCATTGCGCTCGACGTGGGCAAATTCAGCGACAACACCTACTACGGGCTCCGCCAGGCCATGATCCGCGCCGTCGAAAAAGGCACTGCCCGCAAGCACATGTCGCGCAAGAACATCGCCCGCAAGAATTTCGAAGCGCTCTATCTCGGCGGAAAGACTGGCTCCCTCGACGGAAAGGACCCCGCCGGACGCTACGACTGGTTCATGGGATTCGCCCAAGCCAAGGACGACCCGAGCAAGGCTATCGTGGTCGTCGTGATGCAGGTCCACAAAGAAATCCGTTCACAGCCGGCAACGCAAGTGGCCGCTGTCGTCATCAACCACTGGGCGCACCAGAATTTAGAGAAGTGAGGACAACATGACTCAAAACGTAACCGATCCCTCCTGGTGGAACCTCATCCCGAGCTACTTCGACGGGATTGCCATCACCATCGGAAACTTCCCCGTCCACTGGTACGGAGTGATGTACATTTTCGCGTTTGTCACGGCATACGTCGTCATGACGCAAATCAACAAGAAAGAGAACCTGGGTTATACCAAGGAACAGTTCGACAGCCTGTTCACCTGGGCCATCGCCGGCATCCTCATCGGTGCGCGCCTCGGCTACGTATTCTTCTACAAACCCGGCTACTACCTCGCAAACCCGATGGAAATCATCCTGCCTCTCTCGCATGACGCGCTCGGCTACCACTTCACCGGCATTTCGGGCATGAGCTACCACGGGGGCATGATCCTCGGTACGATCTTTGCCGTCATCGGGATGAAGCGCAACAAGATGGACGTGTGGAAAACGCTCAACCTGAGTTTCCTGGCGGCACCGCTCGCCTACACTTGGGGACGTTTCGGCAACTTCATCAACGGCGAACTTTTTGGCGAAGTGACGACGAGTCCCATCGGCATGTGGTTCCCGCTCGCCCACGACAGCCCCATCGAAGCCCCGATTCTGCACCACCCGAGCCAGCTCTACGAAATGTGCTTCGAAGGCATTATCTTGTTCGTACTACTGTGGAACCTCCGCAAGATACCTCTCCTACGCGACAAAATGCCATGCCTGTACCTGATGGGCTACGGACTATTCCGCTTCTTCATCGAATTCTTCCGCAGGCCCGATGCGCACCTCGGCCGCGTGGACCTGTTCGGCATGAGCCGCGGGCAAACGCTTTGCAGCCTGATGATCCTGGCTGGAGTGATTTGGCTGGTTGTGATTGTTTATAGGAAGAATAGTAAACAGTGATTAGTGGTTGGTGGTTAGGGAAATGTGAAATATGAGACGATCCTCATAACTCATAACTGACAACTCATAACTGACAACTCATCACCTTAACAACTCACCGCAAGTTCGCTTATGGCGAGTGCGGGGACTTTGTAGCTCGCGAACGGATTGTAGTATTCGTTGCCGACTCCGACGATATTCTTGATAATATCGAAGAAATTTCCAGACAAGGTAACGCCATCGACGGGGTGTTGAATCACGCCATTTTCGCACCAGAAACCGTGAGCGCCAATGCTGAGTTCACCCGAGACGGCATTGCAGCCGGAGTTGCCCTCCAGCCGGACAACCAGCAGGCACTTGGGGAAAAGTTTGAGGAGTTCCGAGGTCGACATTGTTCCGGGAGGCACGCAAAGATTGTAGAAAGACGTTCCCATCTTGCCGCCGAAATCGCGGGCCCCGTTGCCGGTCGTCTTGCGGCCAGCCTTCGATGCACTTTCCAAGTTGTACAAGGCCTCGTTGAACACGCCCCCGTCCACAACTTTCACGCGGCGGGTCAGGCAGCCCTCGGAATCAAAGTAAAAACGGTGCTGGAACAGATCACCCGTCGGGTCGTTCCACAGGGAAAATTCCTTGGACGCGATGGTCTCCCCTTCCTTGCCTGCCAGGCGGGACATTCCCTTCTGCATGGCCTCGGCAATGAACGGCTGGGTGTACATTCCGACAAGGCGCGAGGATATGCGTTCCGAGAACACCACCGGAACGACACCACCATCAATTTTCTTTGCACCGAAAAGTTCTACAGCATAGCCAGCAGCCTTCGTCGCAATCTCGTTGACATCGAATTCATCCCAACGGCGGCCGTTCTTGACAAAGTGCCCGAGTTTCTTGGTCTCGCCACGAGCGGCCACGGCCCCCACGCCCGCCGAAACGGAATTCGACTTCGCGGAATACATCAGCCCCGTATGATTCGCCACGATGGAAAGGCTCGATTCGATATCGCCCCCAAGATAAGGGATATTCACGATTTCGTTGCACT
>JAEERM010000068.1 GCA_016285835.1 Fibrobacter sp. | reverse complement strand
CCTTCCCGTCTGCTTGCGGTAAGACGAACCTCGCCATGCTCATCCCGACTATCCCGGGCTGGAAGGTCGAAACCATCGGTGACGACATTGCATGGATGAAGTTTGGCAAGGATGGCCGTCTCTACGCTATCAACCCGGAAGCCGGTTTCTTCGGCGTTGCTCCGGGCACCTCTGCCGAATCCAACAAGAACGCTCTTGTTTCTGCTGAAAAGAACACCATCTACACCAACTGCGCCCTCACTGAAGACGGCGACATCTGGTGGGAAGGCATCGGCTACCCGGCACAGGGCAAGCTCGTCGACTGGAAGGGCAAGACCCGCGACGCTCTCCCGAAGGACAAGGCTCCCAAGGGCGAAGAAATGGCTCACCCGAACGCTCGCTTCACCGCTCCGGCCAACCAGTGCCCCTGCATTGCTCCGGAATGGGAAGATCCTGCTGGCGTGCCTATCTCCGCAATCCTCTTCGGTGGCCGTCGTCCGTCCACCATCCCGCTGGTTCACCAGTCCCTGAGCTGGAACCACGGCGTGTTCCTGGGCTCCATCGTGGGTTCTGAAATCACCGCTGCTTCCACCATCAACGCTGCTGAAGTCGGTAAGATCCGTCGCGACCCGTTCGCCATCCTCCCGTTCTGCGGCTACAACATGGGTGACTACTTCAAGCACTGGATCGAAATCGGCAAGAAGTCCACTGAAGACAAGCTTCCGAAGATCTTCTACGTGAACTGGTTCCGCAAGGATGCCAACAACGAGAAGCTCCCGGGTGGCTTCATGTGGCCGGGTTACGGCGACAACAGCCGCGTGCTCGCTTGGATCTTCGACCGCTGCAACGGTGTCGATAACGCCAAGGAAACTCCGATCGGTTACATGCCGAAGGACGGTGCCATCAATACTGAAGGCCTCGCCGACTACTATAAGGAAACTCTCCCGGAAATCACGAAGGTTGACGTGGAAGGCTGGAAGAAGGAACTCGCCGACGTTAAGGAAAACCACTATCCGAAGTTCGGCGCTCACCTCCCGAAGGAACTCTCCGAAATCATCGACATGATCCAGGATCGCCTGAATAAGGCTTAATAAGGCGAATGTCGCGGACAAGCTTGCTTGTCCATGACTGAGCCGTTAAGACTGCGTCCGTAAGGACGCCAGGCTTAATCCTTTAGGGTTTCAAGATCCTCGCTACCGCAAAGGTGGCGGGGATTTTTTTTTACGAATTATTTTGTCTTTTTTTCGCTTAAAATGTAACCCTTGATAAAAAACTGCTAAATTGTCATAAAAAGAAGGTTTGTTCCTAAGATGAAGATTCTTGTGACCGGTGCGGCGGGTTTTATCGCCTCGAAGATTATGGCTATGCTTGCAATGCGCGGCGACGAAGTCGTCGGGCTCGACAACATCAATGACTATTACGATGTTCGTCTCAAGTACGGAAGGCTTTGCGAAAATGGTTTTCGCGAAGTCTCGGGCCAACCGTTCGAGGACGTTCCTTTTGCCAAGATGCTTGAGAGTTCCGTGCTTCCCGGTGCGCGCTTTGTCCGCATGGATATCGCCGATAAGGCTTCTGTTGACAAACTTTTTGCCGAAGAGAAATTCGACAAGGTCGTTCACCTTGCTGCGCAGGCGGGTGTCCGCTATTCCATCACGAATCCTTACGCCTACATGCAGAGCAACATGGTCGGGTTCATGAACATTTTGGAAGCGTGCCGCCACAACCAGGTGAAGCACCTTCTATATGCATCGTCCAGTTCCGTGTACGGTCTCAACAGCAAGGTTCCCTACAACGAAGACGACAAGGTGGACTGCCCCGTGAGCCTTTATGCTGCAAGCAAGAAGAGCAACGAACTGATGGCGCACGCCTATTCCAAGCTTTACAGCATTCCTGTGACTGGCCTGCGCTATTTCACCGTATACGGTCCGTGGGGGCGGCCCGACATGAGCCCTATGCTCTTTGCCCGCGCGATTTCGAAGGGTGAGCCGATCAAGGTGTTCAACAACGGCGATATGATACGCGACTTCACCTATATCGATGACATTGCCGAAGGCAGTGTCCATGCGCTAGACCACATGCCAGTGGCAGAACAGTGCGAGAACGGTGTCCCGTACAAACTATACAACATCGGGTGTTGCCATCCGGTCAAACTCATGGACTTCATTGCCGAAATCGAGGCTGCTTACGGCGAAGCCGCCAAGAAGGAATTCTTGCCCATGCAGCCGGGCGATGTGTACCAGACAAACGCCGATACCACGAAACTTGAGGCGGAATGCGGATACAAGCCCCACTGGAGCCTGCACGACGGCATAGCCGAGTTCATGAAGTGGTACAAGAGCGAACATAATCCTCTTCGTTATTAATTCTACGTTGTTTTTACCTTCTACTAGGGGTAAAATGTACCGACACTCTTTTTTTTATGGAAATGAGTGGAAATAATTTGTTCATTATTTCGCTTATTGACAAGTAGGACTTGTTTTTGTATGTTTTTTTTTGCATGTAAAATCTCCAAAAGAAGGAAGTAGAGTATGAAGGATGTTAAAAGGACTATTCTCTCATATTGGAACATGGCCCTATTTGCGGCTCTGTTCGCAACTGCAACGGCTTTCGCTCAGGATACCGCCTCTGTCGTCGTTCCTGAATTAGCCATTTCCGAGCAACCTGCTGCGATTTCCATTGCAGAGAAGGACAAGCCGGTTGAGATTACTTTTGCCGCCCAAAAGGGGGACGAGACCGTCTCGTACCAGTGGTTCCGGTCTGCCGATGGCTCTACGGAAAATGCCGAGGCCATCGAAGGGGCTAACGAGGGTTCGTTCAGCACGGAAGTGTTTACCGAAAAGGGCATCCGTTATTACTTCTGCGTTGCGACCGCCGGCGAAGAATCCGTGACCTCGGATGTCGCGGCCGTGGCCTACACGGGGCTCCCGGTGCTGTACATCAACACCGAAGTTCCGATGGAGGAAATAACAAAGGATGTGTACGTTTTCGGAAATATGAAACTTGTCTACGAAGACGGCACCAACTTTGCTTATGAATTCAAGAAAGAAAAAAATGGCGAGAAAAAAGAAGGTATCAAGGGTCGTGGCAACTCGACTTGGCTAATGGACAAGAAGGGATACGCCATCAAGTTCGACAAGAAGCAATCACTTTTCGGTCTTGCCGAAGCTAAAAAATGGTGCATCATTGCAAATTATGCCGACAAGACGCTGTTGCGTAACGTCTATGCCTCCCTGCTTGCGAACAACATTTTCAATGCGGAATGGAATCCTTCCTTCCACCCTGTAGAAGTGGTGTGGGATGGCGTCTATCAGGGTAATTACATTCTGTGCGAAAGGAATACCGTCAGTGCGGGTCGTGTTGATGTCCAGGACATTTCGGATTACTCTGAAGAAAATGTTGAAAGTGAAAAATTTGTGGACCAGAATGGTGATAGCGTAGTCAATATGTATGACGGTGGCTTTATCCTTGAAATCGATGAATGGAAGGATGCTGCGTACTGGTTCGAAACGGAAAAGGCTAAAGCTCCTGTTGCCATGAAGGACCCCGACGAAGTGTCCGAAGACATCCAAGAACATGTGAAGACAATTGTGCAAACGGCGGAAAACGCCTTGTACAGTGACAATTTCAAGGATACCGTGGATGGCTGGCGTAAATATTTCGACGAAAAGTCCGTGATCGACTGGTTCTTCGTGAACGAGATTGCCCGCAACCACGATGCAAAGGATTTCTCCTCCATTTACAAGTTCTACGATCCTACCGATTCTATGCTGCATTACGGCCCGATTTGGGATTTCGACGTGGGATTCGGTAACGATGGCAATGGTGAAGTTGCTGCCGTGACCGGATGGTATATCAAGAACGGCTATTGGACAACCCGCATGTTCGAAGACTCCCTGTTTGTTCATAACGTGATTGCACGCTGGAACGAAAAGAAGGAAGCTCTGGACGCTTCCGTGGAAAGTATGTTCCTGTCCATGGCCAGCGAAGATTCTGTTTCTGCCGAAACCAACTTCATGAAGTGGGATGTTCTTGGCAAGGATATTTACCATAACTCGGCAGGATTCGAGGAACGTCTCACGTACCAGAGCGAAGTCGACTACATGAAGGACTGGGTGGAAGAACGCATTGCCTGGATTGACAACGCTCTCAAGAATTCGTTCTTTATTTCGTACGATCTCGATGGCGGTACTTTGCCGACTGCCAACCCCAATGTGTTCCTATCCGAAGATACCGAACCGTTCCAGCTCAATAACCCGGTTAAGGAAGGGTATGTGTTCGCTGGTTGGAGCGGCACCGGCATAGACGGCACGTCTGAAACGGTCCAGGTTACCGATGACAAGTCGGGCAACAAGGCTTTCAAGGCCAACTGGAAGGCGGACCTCGCTTTCTACGAAGTCTCCTTTGCCGAAAGCGAATTCGTTTATAGCGGCGCTGCGTTAACGCCCGATGTTATTGTGTTCCTTGATGGCGACACCCTGACCGCTGAGACGGATTTTGTCGTAAGCTATGCGGAAAACGTCGATGCTGGCGTTGCTACCGTGACGATCACCGGTGTCGGTGATTTTGGTGGCATTCTGGAAAAGACCTTTACGATTGCTCCGAAGCCGGTCACTTTGACTGTTTCCGATACTTCGAAGATGTATGGCGAAACCGATCCCGAATTTGGTTTCACAGTCGAAGGCCTTGTCGAACGTGATGGCGCTGTGGAAGAACTCAAGGATGTGGAACTCGCTCGCGCTGAAGGCGAAGACCTGGGCGAATACGCCATTAACGCGGTCGTGAATGTAGAAACCAACCCCAACTACGCCGTAACCGTAGAACCTGGCACATTCACGATTGTTCCGAATAATACAGAAATTCTCGTCACCATCACTGGACACTCTGATTCTGTGGTTTATGACGGCGAGGAACATACAGTGAGCGGTTTCGACATGGCGTCTAGCCTGGAAGCCTATTCTGTGGATTTCGTCAACTATGCTGGCGATGCTGCTGTAGCAGGCACCGATGCCAAGACATATTCCATGGGACTTGTTGTCGAAGATTTCACCAATACTTCGCTCAATTATTCCAACGTGGTGTTCAAAATTGCTGATGGCAGCCTTGTCATCGCTCCGAAGCCGGTTGTCTTGACGGTTGCGAACGCTTCCAAGACCTTTGGCGAAGAAGATCCTGAATTCACTTATACGACCGAAGGTCTTCTCACGTTCAATGAGATTGAAGACTCCTTGAAGAATGTGACGCTCTCGCGCGAAGAAGGTTCGGATGTCGGCGAATACGCGATCACGGCCACTGTTGATGCCGATTCCAATGCAAACTATGCTGTGACGGTCAATGATGGTGTCCTCACGGTTAATCCGGACACGACGAAGATTGTTGTCACCATCAAGGGGCACTCGGATACACTGGAATTCAATGGCAAGGAACAGTCTGTACATGGCTTTGATTTTGTCTCCAACAATGAAGCCTATACAGTGGATTTTGTCAAGTTCACGGGTGATTCTGTTGCAGCCGGAACGGATGCAAAACAGTATACGATGGAACTTGCCGCCTCGAATTTCGAGAATGTATCTACCAACTATACTAACGTGGAATTCGAAGTGGAGAATGGTGGCCTTGTCATCACTCCGAGACCGGTCACTTTGACTGTTATGAACGCCTCCAAGCTTTACGGCGAAAAGGATCCGGAATTTGGCTATACCTTCAAGGGACTTGCCTCTTCGCATGGCTCTACGGTGACGCTGAATAATGTGATGCTGCTGCGCCAGCCGGGTGATGAAATCGGTGAATACGTAGTCAAGGTTGTCGTTGAAAAGGATTCCAATCCGAATTACGTCGTGACTACGGTTGATGGTTTGTTCACTATCAAGCCGAACGACAAGAAAATTATCGTCACCATCAAGGGCCACACAGACACGGTGGAATACGATGGCTTGAGGCATACGGTGGAAGGGTATGATATGACTTCCAGCAACACCGCTTATTCATTGGATTTCGTGAACTACAAGGATTATGCGATTGTAACCGAAAGCGAACCGGGAACCTTCACCATGGGAATTGATCCGGAAGATTTCAGGAATACTTCTTCCAACTATACCAACGTCGTTTTCAAGGTTATTGATGGTAGCTTGACAATCAAGAAGAAAGAGGAAAAGCAGGAAGAGAAGGGTAACAAGGACGATAAGGATAAGGGCAAAGAAAAGGATGCTCTGCCTGCATCGCTTGCAAGCGCCTCTATCCTGAAGGTTTTTGCTCTCGACCGTCGCATTCAGGTGAACAGCACCATGATGGGCAAGCCTTATGCCGTCTTTGACATGCAGGGTGTTGTCGTGCAGTCCGGCCGTGTGGATGCAGCAAGCTTTGAAATTCCTGTTTCGAAGTCGGGTGTCTACATGGTCCGTGTGGGTTCCTTGGCCCAGCGCGTGAACATCAAGTAGTTCTCTTTTAAAACATCTTTAACTAAAGACGGGGCCTGCGTAAAAACGCAGGTCCTGTTTCTTTATTTTGGCGCGAAATCTACTTTTTTTTAACGGAATTTTGCACAAACGTGCATTATCCTGCGGCGGGTTGCCGGAGAGCTGTTCAAGGAATGCTGGCGGGCGTACGCCGCGGGGGCGTATTTTTTATCACTTTCGTGTGTGCAAGTTGTTGATTTTTACTAGATTATGAAACTGAGTACCAAGGATTAGAGATGTCTTCTATAAATTTTGCAACACGTGAAATTAGCTGTAAGGTGGTTTATTACGGACCTGGTTTGAGCGGCAAGACGACAAACTTGCAAGTCATTCACCAGAAAATGCCACAGGACAAGCGCACCGACATGGTTTCGCTTGCGACAGAAGGCGACCGTACCCTGTTTTTCGACTTCCTTCCTTTGAATCTTGGCGACATTAAGGGCTTTAAAACTCGTTTTCAGCTGTATACGGTTCCTGGTCAGGTTTATTACAACAGTACGCGAAAGCTTGTTCTTCGCGGTGTCGATGGTATCGTTTTTGTGGCTGACTCCCAGCGTTCCCGCCAGGCGGAAAACATCGAGAGTTTACAGAACCTGAGGCAGAATCTTCAGGATTACGGGATGGACTTGGACGACCTTCCGTTCGTGCTCCAGTACAACAAGCGCGACATGGAAAACGTTTTTACACTGGACGAGATGAATGCGGAATTGAATCCGAACAAGGTCCCGTTCTTCCCGGCTACGGCCCACAACGGCAAAGGTGTCGTGACAACGCTCAAGACCATTGCCATGCTTGTGATCGAGAAGTTTAATGTGAAGCAGGGATTCCTCCGCAAGGCCGCTGAAAGCGTGAACAACACAGGCGTCCACAGCGTTTCCCTGACCAAGGATGGCGTATCTGTCGCTAATGAACAGCATCAACAGCAGCCGCAGCAACAACAACCGCCGCGTGCGCCTGCGGCACCTCCTGCTGCGGCCCCGCATCAGGAACGCCAGGCATCTCCGTTCCGGATGCCGTCGTTCGCGGCAAAGCCGCCAAGTGGCAATGTTTCGTCTAGCGGTGCCAGTTCGGGGTCGGGCCTGTTCCAGAAGGGGGCCACATCGTCTCCGTTCGGACGTCCACGTGCAGTTGCTCCGTCCCGCATGCCTACATTCGGTCGTGAACTTTCCAAGCCCAACCAAGATGTTTCGGACGACGATATCGAATTGCGCCCGTACATTCCCAAGAAGAAGTAGGCGGCAACAAGTTTATTTGAGGCAAATAGGTTTATCATGAGTGATTTTACGATTTATTCGGAAGATGCCGGCAAGGTTCGCCGTCTTATGCTTGCTTACCAGGCAAGCGTCAAGGCTGAATACATTGTCCTTTGCCATCGTGACGGTTCCATTATTGCCGAAGTGGGTTCTATCGGGACCGATGCGACTCCGCTTGCCGTTCTCAGCACGGCTTCGTTTGACTCTGCTCGCCAGATTGGCATGATGCTTGGTGGTGAAAATTTCCAGTCTGTTTCGTATGGCGGCGAAAACCGCTCCATCTATATTGCTCCGGTGGACCAGGCTTTGCTCTTGGTGCAGATTTTCCCGGGTTCGCGCCTTCCGAACCGTATTGAAGATTTTAACCGCATGCTTGTTGAAAAACTTGTCGACGCGGTTCCCGCGTTTACCCAGAATACCAGCAGGCTGGTTCGATAGGAGTGTCTGTGGCAGGGCTTCCGCCACTACGTTATCTTAGAAAGACGACAATCATTGTCATTGTCGTTTTTTTGGCTTTCTTGGTACATCGTGTGGTGAATTCCCTGATGGAAAACGAGGTCGTTCAGGATGTCGATGAAGCTGAACTTTCACTTGTTCAGAGCGTCATCTGTCGCCATATCGTAAGCGGCTCCCCGTTTGGCCAAGACAGCGTTTTCGAAGAAAATATCCGACTCTATTTCTATACTGCAATCCCCAATATCAAGGATTACAAGGACGACACGTTGCTCACGGTCTGGTATCGCGGACTCGATACGGTGCAGACAGTCCCCTGCAGTTTGACCGGTGACGTGTGCTTTTCCATGATTGCTCCGTCGCTGCTCCAGCCGGGCGAGTGGAGCGTCGATTTGGTCGACAAGCAGAGGCTGCTTTCCAGCCGCCAATTCCGTATTGAACCTGCCGAAAGGTAATAGGTAGCCCTCATGCGTTTTTCCGTGTGCTTGGCTTTGCTTGCCGCGGGTTGTGCGTTTGCCTTGGATGTCGATTCTCTCCCCGTATGGAATCCGGATTACCTTGTTCGTGGTAACGCTCCGTTGACCCTTACGGATACGACGGATATTTCTCATTCTAAATTGGTGACTCACGGTTACAAGACGATGCAGGTGACTGTGGGCGATGGCGGTACGCAGGTGGATCAGGAAATGCGGCTGAGTATTCAGGGCAACTTGACCGACAGCGTCTATGTCGATGCGCTCCTTTCAGATGTCGACCGCAAGGCGGGTGAGCAGACGACCGCGACATTGCAAGAAGTGGACCAGATTTATTTCAGGGTGGAATCTCCGCATTTTTTGCTGCACCTAGGTGATTTTACTTGGCACGACGAATCGATGGGTTTGTTCGGGTTCGAACGTTCTACGCTCGGTGCGATGGTCGGTGCGCGGGCGGGATATTCCGAGGTGCGCGGTGCCGTGGGTTCAGACGAGGTGGAACGTTACTCTGTGACTTTCAATGGTGTGCGTGGCCAGCGTGAAGGCTATTCCATTGGCACAGGGGGGAGTTACCTTTCTGTGGTGCCTGGGTCGGAGAAGGTTTGGTTGAACGGCGTCGAACTGGAACGAGGCAAAGATTATGTTGTCAACTATGCGGGTGGCTTGCTCGATTTCAAAGGGAAGCTTGTTCCCGGCAACGACGACGAAATCCGCATAGATTACGATGCTTACGACGATGATAATGTTTATACAATGTATGCGGCCAAGGCAAAATATCGCCACCCGAACATCCACATGGATGTTTCCGGGTTCAGGCTGGAAAACGATGTGAAACGCCTGAGGCATAACAGCTGGACCGATGACGATTATCGCCTGCTGAAAAATGACGATGGCGGGGAACTGGAACGTGATGATTCGCTGGGCCACCTCGCTAGGCCCACCCAGACCGATAGGATGGGGGCGAGGCTTCGCTTGCAGGCGGATCACCGCTTCTATGCCGACCTCGAAACGGCCTTGGGCCGGAAGGATTCCAATATAGTGTCCGACAAGGTGGATGGCCCGGAAGGGCGCGCTTTCCGCTGGTACGTGACTTCGGACTCTTCTTATGGATTGCGCAAGTTCCCGCTCTCAATTTCGGTGTACGGGAACTATATCGGCGAGGAATTCGGCAGTTCCGAGTTTGTCGGGACTGACCGCGATTGGAATTCGTATAAACTTATTGACGAGTGGGATTTGGACAGTAACGGCATTTCGGGAAACTTGAGACACGACGAACTTGCCTTGCGCATGAGGCTTTGGGATAATTTGTTCTCTACGGTGAAATGGGGCTACCGTCGTGCCGATGGCGAAGAGTGGAATTCTTCGAGAGCGGCTGTAGGTTTGACTCACGCGGACAGGACGATTTATAGCGAATTGGAATTGATTCGTATTGCTTCGGTGCAAGAGTTGGAACGTACGCGTTACCAGGCGACCGCCAATGCGGAGTTTAGGCAAGGCTTTGTCCGGCCTTTTGGCGAGATGGATTTCCGCTATACGGAAAGTGATTCTATTGCACGGAAGGGCGACCCCTTGTACGAGGTAGGGTATGGAAGGTCTTTGGGCGGGATTGCCTTGGTGGACGACGGCTGGAATGTTCGCGAAGCGTTGGGGACAAAACTTGCAAAGAAACGTGAGCGGGCCGAAAGGGAAGGGGAGTGGGAAGATTCCCTCGTGACCTATATTTGGCAGCAGTCCGCCGATGCGAACTGGAAGTATCTCCAGTTGACGCACTTGTTGCAGTATGAATATTCCAAACTTGCAGAAGAAGGTGATCAAGATGCATGGGTGGGCGAACTCAATGCAAATTTCGGGAACCGGAACGAATGTGTTTACGGCAATGTGGCGTACAAACTGGGCATGACGGAGGAACAGACTTACGTGTCTGTGTACAAGGCGGTGGCTCCGGGCACGGGCGACGTGCGTTACGATAGCCTTACGGGCGTGTTTATCGAGGGCGTAGATAATGGTGATTTTGTGTACGAGGGCAAGGGCCGCAATGATTCTGTGGGGGCTGTCCTTGCGTCCAATTCGGCATTCAGTGCTGATCTTGAACTAAAACCGGCACAGGCGTTTGGGGTAAAGCATGGTATCTTGCGCGATATTGTCTTGGGCGGTTCGTTCAGTTCAGAAGGCGAGGATACAACTGGCAAACGTCTCTATTTCCCTCCCGTGACGAGTTCTGCGCTCCGTGATATTTCGTCGGGTACGCTTTCTTGGGAAGGGCGGCTTGAATGGTCTCATCCGAGGGGATTTTCTGCATCGTATTCGCTGGGTGCAGATTACGAGAAAATGCTTTCGTCCTATTCGTATTTCCGTGAATCGTTCCGCCATGAAGCGACTCTCGGGATGCAGGTGAAGGAGAATCACTATGTTGGGGCTTCGGGCCAGCTGGAATCGGTTGACTTGACGGCGCTCCAGGTGTTGGAATGGAAAACTCGCGATGGTTCGTTGCGCTACCGGTACAGTTTCCTTGATGGGTTCCATGTGGAGCCCGGTGCGCGCCTCCGTTATGGCGATGGACACGACGAAGTGGGTTATGAGTTCGACGCCTTGTTGAGGGAGGGCTCGCTTCGTGTCGGTTACGAACGCGAGGAAAAGGTCAATGCCTTTGTTCAGTTTGCGGCTGTCCAGATGGAAAGCGGCGGCGACATGATCCCTTACCAGATGATGTCTGGTTACGGAGAGGGACGCACATATCGATTGGAAGCGTCGCTTTCGCTTGATTTGAACAAGAATATCTCTGTGGCGTGCCACTATGTGTTGCGTTTTGGTAATGCCGAAGAAAACATTTTCCAGAAGTTGAGCAGCGAGGCGCGTGCTTATTTCTAGGGTGAAGAGGATTTGATGGTCGATGTGAACGAAAGACTCCAGGTGCAAGCGGCTCGGGTTCGCCATTCCCGGGCAGGGTGGAATTTGTCTGCCCTGTTGTTTGCTGTGCTGTTCCTGGTTGTTTTTTCGGATGCCGGTGAAGGGTGCCGCATCTCCCGTATTGAATGGCGAGGGAATCCCATTGACTTCGACAAGGCCCAGATGGAAAGTGTTGTCGGCAAGTCGTGCGATGCTTGGCTTGTCGCGTGGGAAAAACTTATCGACTATTACGAGAATCATGGTTTTATTGCCGTGAAATTGGAAGGTTCCGTTGATAGTGCGGGCGTTTTGTCGTTGTATTTTGAACGGGGGATGGGCTGGGTCTGGGCTCCTGCTGAAAACTTGGATTCCAGCGGGACGAAACCGGAGGTGTTCCGGAAATTGAGTGGCCTTGAGGCGGGCGAGCCGGTATCCCTTTCGGACTTGGAACGTTCGGAACGGAAATTGGCCCGTTTGGGTTATTTCGAGATGACTTCTCCGACGCGACTGTTCCGTGACCCTGTCCGCAATAGGATTTTCCCCGTGTACAGTATGCGCAAGGCATCGGTTTCGCAGGCAGAAGGGGTGCTGACCTATTCCAGCGAAGATAACGTGTGGGAAGGCTTGATTGACGTGAACCTCTACAATATTGCCGGTACAGCGCGAGACTTGATTTTGGAAGGTTATACGGGCGACGATGCCCGACACATGTTCGGCAGCTACAAGGAACCCTGGATTTTAGGGACGAACTGGAACTTGATTGTTCGCGGTCGGTTTGACGAGGAAATTTTTGATGACGAAGATGATGCTGAAAGGGAAATTGTCGGTGAACTGGGCGTGACGCGCGAAATCGGTTTTGATTTCACGGTTGGTGTATTCCTTGGCATCAGCGAAGACGGCAAACTCTCTTCGCTTGAAATGTCGTATGTATCGCTTGATCGGTTTGTACTCCCGCGCAACGGTTGGCGTATGGATGGCTCCCTCACGTGGAAGATGGACCGCCCTGATTCCTTGGACAATTTCCTTGATGCACATGCCCGCGTAGTGACGTACATGCCGCTGTACGGGAACTTCATAACCCGTTTCACGGGGGCAGCGGGTGGAGTGTTCCCTACTGATGCGGCCGTCAAGCGGATGGACCTTTTCTCACTAGGCGGGTTGGATTCTTTCAAGGGGATGCAGTACCACATGCTGCGCAGTCGCAGTTACGGATTTTCTGAAATGGCAGTCCTTTGGCAGGATGGTTACGATTTGAGTATCGAAGTTTTCTACCAGCCTGGCCTTTACCGGCGTATGGCTCCGGGGCATGGCTGGGCACGCGAACAGGGCTACGGCCTCGGCTTTACGCAGTACCGTGGCAACTGGAGCGTGAACATCTATTACGCATTGAGGAATGGCGAGAATTATCTCGATGGAATCATCGGGTTCGGAGTGAAAACATTGTTCTGACAATGCATAAATTGATACGCTTGTCGTGGAACGGCTAAAAGATTTCTATTTTCATACCCATGCAGTGTAAATGTTCAAAATGTGGCAAGGATTTTAACGACAAGGTCGGAATGTCTCCGTTGCAGAGCAACATGGCTATCCGTGTGCGCAATAGGGTCGGGAACATTTGCCCCGAGTGCCGTGCCGAAATGGAAAAGACCAAGAAGGGCCGCCGTCGCCTGTTCTTTTACGATGCAAAAATAGCGTTACGCTGCATGCTTTTGCTCTTGCCCATATTCGTGCTCTTTGCTGGATTGATTGTAGCTCTGGCTCTTTTTGTGATTTAAATCATATTCGCTGTAAATCTGGGTTGTTTATAGACAATTCGTAAATGCTTTTTTGCTTTTTTTAATGTCGAATCCTCAAAAACTATATAGATTCAAGGTGAGGATGTTTGATATGAAGTTGAAGCTAGCATTATTGCTGTCTTTTTTTCCTGTATATGCGCTTGCCGCCATGGATGTCTGTCAGCCGATTGGCTGGGCGACTCGTGAAGGGCGTACCGGTGGCGAATTCAATGTGACGGGTGGCGGAAATGCCGTTCCCGATACCGTTAGGACTTTTTCTGACTTGCAAAAGTACGCGAAGGATTCTTCTCCGCGTATCATCTATATTGATGGAACTCTCGGGGATGGCTGGAGCGGTACTTCTGGCAGCCGCCTGAACATTACGGCCTCGAACAAGACGATTATCGGTCTCAAACCGGGGACGCTTCTGAAGGCTCCCATCCATATCACGAACAAGGCTTCGAACATCATCGTGCGTAACATTGTCATCCAGGGTCCGGGCAGCAATGCCGACCAGGCGTGGGATAACCTCACCATCGAGGGCGAGGCGAAGAACATCTGGATTGACCACTGCGAGTTCTGGGACGGTCAGGACGGCAACGCCGATGTGGTGAAGGGTGCGGACAACGTAACGTTTACGTGGTGCATTTTCGGCTACAAGAAAAAGAGCACGCACAACCTCTCGAACCTCATCGGCAGTTCTGACAACGAGCCTGTAAGCGAGGGCAAGTTGAACGTGACCTACATGTTTAACTGGTGGCAGGCTGCAAACCAGCGCAAGCCGCGCTGCCGTTACGGCAACGTGCACGTGGTGAACAACCTCCTGACTGGCGACGCAAGCATCACGAACGGGACGGACGTGCTGGGCGTTTCGGCGGGCCACATGTGTACGGTTCGTACCGAAAGGAACGTGTTCATCAACGAATCGAACCCGATTTATACCGGCAACGCGAACGGCACGGGTGTGAACGAGACCATCGACAACATCTTTACGAACTGCTCGGGCAACACGAAGGGGACGGGAACCTCGTTCACGCCACCATATGAATACGAAAGCATTTTGCTCAAGGCGAGCGAAGTGGAGGCCGCTGTGAAGGCCGGTGCCGGAGCCAACCTTGAGAATATTGCTGAATGTTACAGCGCTGCCGTAGATACGACCGTGGCCGATACAATCACGCAAGATTCGACAGTCCAAGACACGACAAAACAAGACTCGCTAGTTCAAGATACGGCATCTCGTGATACCGCCGCAAGCGATTCCATTCCACAAGATTCTGTTGCTCGCGATTCGACCCCGGAGGATTCATCTTCGGATCATGTCGTTTTGAAGATTGCTGATGTTCCTGTGCAGGGTTTTTACCGCGTGAGTCTCTTTAATACAAAGGGCGCGTTAGTTCGCCGAGTCGATGTCTTGCCTTCGAAAATCGGCGATACGGCTTGGATTACGCGGAACTTATCCGCAGGGGTCTATGTGATGCGCGTGAAGGCACCGGGCGTGGACCGCCGTTCCTTCGTTGTCGTCAAATGAGTTCTTCATACTACCTAACAAAGCGCCCGGCATAACCTGCCGGGCGCTTTTCTGTAATGAGTTGATGTCGCGGTTCAATTCCCGCGAAATTTTTTAGATCTTCGCGGCCTTCTTCAAAGCCTCGGCCTTGTCGGTCTTTTCCCACGTGAAGCGAGCACCCGTGCGGCCGAAGTGGCCGAGGGCGGCAGTCTGCACGTAGCCGGGCTTTCTCAGGTCGAGCATCTTTTCGATGCCGGCCGGGGAGAGGTCGAAGTTCTTCCCGACGATTTCTTCGATCTTGCGGTCGTCGATCTTGCCGGTGCCAAACGTGTTCACGAGAACGGAAACCGGCTTGGAGTAACCGATAGCGTAGGCGAGCTGGACTTCGCAGCGGTAGGCGAGGCCGGCAGCCACGATGTTCTTGGCCACGTAGCGGGCAGCGTATGCTGCACTGCGGTCGACCTTGGAGGGGTCCTTGCCGCTGAACGCGCCACCACCATGGCGACCCATGCCACCGTAGGTGTCGACGATAATCTTACGGCCGGTGAGGCCGCAGTCGCCGTGCGGGCCGCCGACAACGAACTTGCCGGTCGGGTTCACGAGGTAACGGGTCTTCTTGTCCAAAAGCTTGGCCGGGATGACCTTCTTGATGAGCTTCTCGATGATTTCCTTTTCAATCTGGGAATGCTTGAGTTCCTTGCCGTTCACCTTGTCGTCGTGCTGGGTGGAGAT
Organism: Fibrobacter sp.; assembly: GCA_016285835.1. Lineage (GTDB taxonomy): Bacteria > Fibrobacterota > Fibrobacteria > Fibrobacterales > Fibrobacteraceae > Fibrobacter. The sequence goes on along the minus strand of JAEERM010000068.1, from coordinate 2,244 downwards.
GACGACGGTATCGACGCGCACGGGCTTGTCGTGCTCGTCGTATTCCACGGTGACCTGGGACTTGGCATCCGGGCGGAGCCACTTGATCTTGCCCTTTTCGCGGAGGTTCTGGATTTCTTCCATGAGCTTGTGGGCGAGGCTGATCGGCAGCGGCATCAGTTCCTTGGTTTCGTTCACTGCGTAACCGAACATCATGCCCTGGTCGCCGGCACCCTGCTTGTCGTCTTCCTTGCCTTCGGCAGCCTTGGCGTCAACGCCCTGGGCGATATCCGGGGATTGCTTGTCCATGGCGACGAGCACGGCGCATCCCTTGTAGTCAAACTGGAGGTCCGGGTTCACGTAACCGATATTCTTGATGGTGTTGCGGGCGACTTCCTGGAAGTCGACAACGGCCTTGGTGGTGATTTCGCCGGAAATCACGACGAGACCGGTATTCACGAGCGTTTCGCAGGCGACGCGGCTTTTAGGGTCCTGCGCGAGGCAGGCGTCGAGGATGGAATCGGAAATTTGGTCGGCCACCTTGTCCGGATGGCCCTTGGACACGGATTCAGAGGTAAAGAGATAATGTGCCATTATGGCTCCTTGTGTTTTCGGCACCGAAAAGAATGTCGCATTTTTGAGCATTCCCAAGTGCCGAAAAAACGGGTTTATGTTTTCTATGCATAAATCTACAAAAACGCATAGACTTTGACAACTCCAAAAAGACACGCTTTGAGATTTTTTTGTTAAAAAGTCTATATTGTATAGGAACAACCTTTGATTGGCAATAGAGTATATGAATATTTCCGAATTTTCCGCTTGGCTGAACGGCCTGCTCGAACCGCAGGCCTTCAAGGACTACTGCAACAACGGCCTCAGTGTGGAGGCTTCTGACAAGGTAACTCGTGTCGTGACGGGTGTTTCTTTCCGTGACCGCCTGATTGATGCTGCCATCGAAGACGGTGCCGACTGCATCTTTGTCCACCATCCGAACGGTTTTTGGGTTAACGAGAACCGCGTCCTCGTCGGGAAGTTCGGGGAGCGCATGCGCCGCCTGATGCAGCACGGCATCTCGCTGTACGGCTACCACTTGCCGCTCGACGGCCAGCCGGAGTTCGGCAACAACGCGCTTATCGCGATGGCGCTCGGCCTCAAGGTGGTCGAGGGGTTCATGGTCGAGGGCGAGAAGCCTGTCGGCTGGATAGGGGAGTTTGAAACCCCGGTTACCCGCAAGGCGTTTGTCGAAATTGCAAACCGAGCCTTCGAGCATGGGGTCCAGAATGCCCTGATGTATGGTTCAGACTTCATTCGCAGGGTCGGCATCTGTAGCGGCAGCGGGGCGAGCGGCATCGAAGAGGCCGTGAAGCTCGGCTGCGATGCCTTTATCACTGGCGATATCAAGGAATCCGTCCCCATCTTGTGCGAGGAACTGGGTTTCAACTTGGTCTCGGCGGGGCACCACCGCACCGAGGTTTTCGGCGTCCGCGCCCTAGCGGAAAAAATCCAGAAGGAACTCGGGATTCCCGCAAAATTTGTCGATATCGACAACCCGGTCTAAAAGAGGACTTTTGCCCGCCGGATAGTGCGAAATTTCACGAAAAAAAACTTTTTTTTAGATTTTTTTGCCCATTTTCAAAAAAAGGTGTATATTCAAAACATATTCCAACATGGAATATATGTGTGTGGAATAGAAGGATTTTATGAATAGATACGACCTTGTCCTTTTGGGGCTCATTCTTGAACACGAACGGAGCGGATACGATATCATTACCGAGGTTCGCGTTCGTGAACTGGACCGCTGGGCTAAAATCAGCACATCTACCATCTACAACCGCCTCATTACGCTGGAAAAGAACGGCTGCATTGTCGGGCATGCGGAACGCGACGGCAATAGGCCCGAACGCATGGTTTTCAACATCACGGACAAGGGCAAGGAAGTCCTCCGCAAAGAAGTTTTAAAACACCTGACCGGTTTCAACGATGATCCGCGCACGCTCGGTTTTGCCTTTTTGTATGGTGCCGAGAACAAGGAACTCATCCGCACACTCGAGGCCCACGAACGCCGCCTGGTGCAGGAAATCGAGAACCTGGAAAAGATGATTGCCGAAGAACCGCGCCCCACGCTCTACCCGGAAGGCCCGTTCCTCAACTGCATGAGCCGCGACCACATCCTTGTGGAACTCAAGTACGTGCGCGCCGCCATCGGCATCTTGCGCGACCCCATCCGCAACAAGAAACTCGACGGCTACTTCTACATCAACTTCG